>CALLYN010001123.1 GCA_937858455.1 uncultured Kouleothrix sp. | reverse complement strand
GAACCGGAACGCACGTCAGCAACCCGCGTGTGTAGGGATGCTGGGGCGCGCCGAACAGCTCAGCCGCGGGCGCACGCTCCACCACTTCACCCGCGTACATGACCGACACCCGGTCGGCGATGCGCGTGGCGCGCTCGTACGGCAGCCGCGTGGCCAGCAGCGCATACAGCGCGGCGTTCAGCGCGGCCACGCCGGCGTTGTACTTAGCCGAGGCCGCCAGCCCGGCAAACGCGCCGGCCGCGAGGTAATCGCGCCAGCGGCCGTGCCAGGCCAGCGCCAGCGCCGCGCCGAATGCCAGCAGCACCAGCCAGGCGCTGGCCATATCGGTGGTGACGTACTGCGAGTGGCGCAGGTGAAACGGCGCCAGCGCCAGGAACAGCGCGGCCACGAACCCGGCGGCGCGCCCCGCAACCTGGCGCGCCACGCGAAACGCCGCCACGATCGTCAGCGCCGCGATTGCGGCGGTGAGCATGCGCCCCCAGAAGAAAAAGCCGGGAATGGTGGTGTACTGGTGCGTGGTGATGATCATCTGGTCGAGCGCGGCATAGCGGCCCTGCGCCAGGCCCCAGCGGAAGTGCGCCGTCAGCACCGAGAGCAGCAGGTAGACGTACAGCGAGGGCTTCTGGAAGAAGTGCGGGTTGGGGTCGCCGGTGCGCAGCATCTGCACGACATAGTCGATCGGGTTGGGCTCGTCGGGGTGGTCGACAAACGGCAGGTTGAGCCGCGCCGTCCAGGCGCGCAGCGCAAACGCGGCGAGCGCAATCACGGCGAGCGCGAGCCACTCCCAGTGGCGCGGGAGGGCGCGCGTGGCTGGCCGGCGGGCGGCCTGATTGCGGGCGGCTTCGGGCTGCATGGCGTGGCCGGCCGGCGAGCTAAGCATTCGCGTGGGCCGCCCGGCGCGGGCTATTATACCAAGGATGGCGCCGGCCGCAGCCGGCCGCGCGATCTGCGTTACAATAGCGCCATGCACGCGATTCCCGATCTGCAACTCGAGCTGAGCGACGTGAGCGTCGGCTATGGCGCGCGCCAGGTGCTGGCGGGCGTAAGCCTGGCGCTGCGCGCGGGCGAAACGCTGGTGGTGGCCGGGCACAACGGCAGCGGCAAGAGCACGCTGCTGCGGGTGCTATGCGGTCTGCAGCGGCCCAGCGGCGGGGCGGTGGTGTACCACGCCGCCGGGCAGCGCTACGCCCCCGAGCAGGCGCGCGCGCTGGTGGGCTGGGTCGCGCCCGATCTGCAGCTGTACCGCGAGCTGACGGCGCTGGAGAACCTGCGGTTCTTCGCGCAGGTGCGCGGCCTGCGGCCAGGCGAGCGCGAGCTTGAGGCGCTGCTGGAAGAAGTAGGGCTGGGCGGGCGCGGCGGCGACCTGCTGGCGGCCTACTCGTCGGGGATGGCGCAGCGGCTGCGCTACGCCTACGCGCTGCTGCACCGCCCGCCGGTGCTGCTGCTCGACGAGCCGACCGTCACGCTCGACGAGCGCGGCGCGGCGCTGGTCGAGCAGGTGGTGCAGCGCCAGCGCGCGCGCGGCATCGTGGTGATCGCCACCAACGACCCGCGCGAGCTGCGCTACGGCGACTATGTGCTGAGGCTCTCGACGAGCTGAGCCAGCGACAGCGGAATGGTGGCGAGCTGCCGGAAGGCGCGCGACGACTTGCGCAGCGTGAGCTGGTGGTCGATGATCCAGATCGCGTAGTGCGGCTCGAGCTGGGTGCGGCAGCCGGCGGCCTGGGCGCAGCGCTGGCCCGACGACATTGGCATCAGGTAGAGCGAAGGGTAGACGGTGAACGCCACCACGTGCAGGTCGCCGACGGCGATCTGCACGTCGGGCGGGCGCAGCGTGACGCCGCCCAGCCAGAGCCCCAGCAGCACGCTGAGCGCGAGCGCCATGCTACAGCCGTTGAGCACAGCCGCGTACTTCGCCCACACCGCCCACGAATGCCCGCGCATGCAACCACCTCCCCACCGCTCCGGCCGCCACGTGTGGCCAGCTTGTTTGCACATACAATGCCAACGAAGCACATTCTATTTAGCAAAGGAGCACGAGCCGTGAAGATCGTCGACCTCAGATGCGCCGTGATCGGCGGCAGCCCGGTTGTGCGGGTGCTCACCGACGAGGGGATCGTCGGGCTGGGCCAGGTTGAGTCGTTTAAGCCATACCTGAAGCCGCACATCCTGTTCTACAAGCCATACATCCTGGGCGAAGACCCGACAAACGTCGAGCGGGTGATGCTGAAGATCCGCCGCCTCGGCAGCTTCAAGCCCTGGGGCGCGGCGGTGAGCGCGATCGAGATGGCGCTGTGGGATATCGCCGGCAAGGCCGCCGGCATCCCCGTGTACAAGCTGCTGGGCGGCAAGGTGCGCGACAGCGTACGCGCCTACAACGGCGGCGTGCGCTTCCCAATGAACGGCTACACCCCGCAGGATTACGCCGACGACGCAGCCCGGATCAAGGCGTCGCCCGAGGGCTTCACGATCGTCAAGCAGCCGATCGGCTTCCACAGCCCAATGCCGGCGCACGTGCCAAACTTCTTCTATGGCGAGGTGCAGAACCGCGCGCCGAACTTCCAGCGCGGCGAGCCCAACGCCGGCCCGCCGCACCCCAACCGCGGCCTGCTGACCGAGCGCGGCCTCAGGCATATCGTCGACTGCGTGGCGGCGATGAAGGCAGTGCTGGGCGACGAAGTCGGGCTGGCGCTCGATTGCGGGCCGGGCTGGATGCTGCCCGACGCCATCCGGCTGGCGCGCGCGCTCGAGCCGCTGCACATCCTCTGGCTGGAAGACCTGATCACCGGCGACTACACGCCCTACGTGCTGGCCGACCTGTACCGCGAGGTGACGCGCCACGCCACCACGCCCATCCACACCGGCGAGCAGCTGTACCTGCGCCAGAACTTCAAGGAGCTGATCGAAAAGCAGGCCGTGAACATCGTCGGCCCCGACCCCGCCGACGTAGGCGGGCTGGCCGAGCTGAAGTGGATCGCCGAGTATGCCGACCTCCACGGGATCATGATCGCGCCGCACGGCGTGTTCGACGGCCCGATCGGCATTGCCGCGCTGGTGCAGGTGTGCGCTACGCTGCCCTCGAACTTCATTGCGTTCGAGTGCCCGGCGCTCACGCCGGCCTGGTGGCGCGATGTGGTAACCGGCCTGCCCGACCCGCTGATCAAGAACGGCATGATCGAGGTGTGGGATCGGCCGGGCCTCGGCGTCGACCTGAACCCTGAGGCCGCGCTGCCGCACCTATCCGAGGACGATCGCGGCTTCTTCGACGCCTGATGCTCCATTCGGCTGAACATTTGCCCTATAGTGGGGTTCGGGGGCGGCTTCGCCGCCCCCGGCTGATCGCTTGGATTATGGTGGGGGTTCGGGGGCGGCGAAGCCGCCCCCGGCTGATCGCTTGGATTATGGTGAGGGTTCGGGGGCGGCTTCGCCGCCCCCGAAATTTCTTTTTCTTGTGCGGCGCCCGG
>CALLYN010001122.1 GCA_937858455.1 uncultured Kouleothrix sp. | reverse complement strand
GCGCCGACGACGAGATCGGCAGAAATTCGGCCAGGCCCTGCACCATGCCCAGCGTCACCGATACGACATACACAAACGGCAGCCGCCACAGCACTGTTGCGAGCAGCAGCATAGCGCATGCTGTCGCGAGCGGCAAGGCGAACTGCGACAAACCATTCACCGACTCTGGCTCGCTGGCCGTGGGTGGCGCTAAGGGCTGCTGGGTCATGCTGCGAGGCTCCTCTTCTGCTTTTTCCTGATCTACGCTGGCTCGCGTAGCATGGATTGCTGGCTGTGGTTGGCACAGTTCGTGCCTCGCGCTGGCCATAGCTCGTATGCTAGCGAATATCAATTAGGTTTGGATTAAATTCACCGTATGGATGCGTTATAATACCAAATCCGCTTGTGACATACACTTTGGTGGGGGTTTGGGGGCGGCTTCGCCGCCCCCAAATTTCGTATTGTGTTGCACGACGTGGCTTCGCCACGTCGTGCAACACAGTCTATGCGTGATCAAACGAACAGCGTATCACACGAGAAATGCGGTGTCCTCGCGCGTGGGAGGCTTGGAGGGCGCAAGCCTTCCAAAATCACTCTCTGCGCGGGCGAGGGGGATTATTGTTGGCTGTGTGGTGCGGTCGCCGTTGCGACCGCACCACACAGCCAGATGTGTTCACCCTCTCCTCTGTCAGGGGAGGGGGTAGGGGGAGGGGTCGAAAGACGTTGCACGAGCCCTGAAGGAACAGGGCGCGGCCGCACACAAAATCGCAAACTGCGGTATAATATCGGTTGTGATGCGGTGGCGTGCAGGCCCAATCGCCTCGCCGCCCGGCTTCACAGAAACATACGCGCAACCGAAGTCGCTTCGGCCGCGATCAGAGCGAACAACCGCGGCCTAGTGTGCGCAAGCAGCTAGGCCGTTTGTCTTTTGCACCTGGCTATGGCCGTGTGCCAGAGCCGGCGGCTCGATAGGTGGCGTCATGACCAACATTCTGCTGATTGAAGACGACCCGACCCACCGCGATATTATTCGGCGCATTCTCGAGACGCAACACTACGCCGTGCGCGCCGTGGCCGGCGCCGCCGAGGGTATCGCGCTCGCGATCCAGATCCAGCCGCAGGTCATTATTCTCGACGGCGGCCTGCCCGAGATCGACGGCATCGAGGCGACGCGCCGGCTCAAATCGCACCCGCGCACGCGCCACATCCCGATCCTGCTGGTCACAGCCTATACCGACTCGTTCGACCGGTCGGCTGCGCGCGCGGTGGGCTGCGACGATTATGAAGAGAAGCCGATCGAGTTCGCAAGCTTGATCCGTAAGATCAATCAGCTGCGGGCCGGCTCGCTGCCCGGCGCGAATTAGCGTGTGGCAGCTCAGGGGATGGGTGCTGGCGTTCGTGCGCGCTCAGCCTGGCGGCTGCGTCGGAGCTGGAAAAAGCAGAACGCCCGGAGGCCATAGGCACTCCGAGCATCCTAAACAGCCAGTCTGAGCGCTAATCTATGAGAATATCGGCCCGGCAAGCGCGCTCGCCGACACACCTGACCCGTGGCGCACGCCAAAGGCGGCTAGCGCCATTACCAGAATGATCAGGCCGACCACGATCAAGATAATGCGAATTTGCCGAATGTCGTAGTACATTGGAGTCCCACCTTACTCTAGCTATTATTACTACAGCGTCGCGGCTGCTTTTCACCCATGGCAACCTGGCCGCGCAATGGTTGTCGCCGCAGCATATCGTCCCAACATTAAATTGCGATTAAGAAACGCTCTGCATAGCGTGGGGTACCCGGCCACGATGCTTGCCAAGCGCTTGCGGCGCGTGGCGGCGGCCGGGCGGAGATCGCGGGTTGGAACGGGGGCCAGGATGAGCCGCATACTATTGGTTGAGGATGACCCACTGCAGCGCAGCTTGATCGAGCGCGTCCTGCATATGGCCGGCCACACCGTGTGGCTTGCCGGCAACGGCGTCGACGCGATCGCGCTGGCGATGGCGTGCTACCCCGAGCTGATCCTCATGGATGTGCTGCTGCCCGAGATGAACGGCCTCGAGGCGACGCGCCAGCTCAAGGCCAACAGCCTCACGCGCCACATCCCGGTGATCGCGCTCACGGCCTACCAGTTGATCGATTCGCTGATCGCGCAGGCCTACGGCTGCGACGATTTCGCAATCAAGCCGGTGAGTGTCGCCACGCTGCTCGCCAAAGTCGATCGCTTCTGCCGCGCCGACCGCGCCGCCGAGTGTAGCGCGCGCAGCTGATCCGTGCGCCGCGAACAGGCCGAAATTTCAAGTGCGGCGCCCGGCGAAGATCGGCGCCGCACGCGAAACACGAGCTATCACACCGAATGGCACATCACGCGCCGAGCGGCGCCAGCGCCTCCTGCATCATCGCCAGCGCCCCGGCGATGCGGCCAGGCTTCATCTTCTGCCAGCTGCGCAGCACGCGCCGCAGCAAGCTGATGCCGCGGTACACCTCGACGCGCGCCATCAGCCGGCTCGCGTCGCCCTCCGAGTAGCCCGCCGTCGCCAGGTATGTATTCACAAACCGCGCGGTCAGATCCGCGAAGATCGCGCGCGTCTCTTCGGCCGTCCGCTTGGATTTCTGCCCGCCGACGGTCAGGTATGTCAGGAACTGGGCAATGTCGAGCGCCGGCTCGGCCTGGCACACCGAGTCGAAATCGATCAGCCCGCAGGCGTGCCCGTCGAACAGCACCTGCCCGGCCGTAAAGTCGCCGTGGTTGAAGCACAGCGCGAGCGCCTGGCTCTGCGCCTCGGCTGCCACCAGCCGGTCGTACCACGGCGCGAGCAGCGCGCCTAGCTCGGGCGAGATCCGCTGCACCTGCGCGTGCGCCGCGCTCAGCCGGCCAAGCTCGTCGGCCGGCGTGCGGGCCGGGCCAAGCGCGACGCCCGAGGTATGCAGCGCCGCCGCGATGCGCGCGCACGCCTCGACTGCCTCCTCAAGCGATGGCACATCGCTCGGCGCGGGCTTATCGCGTAGCCGGGCCTTCAGCAGATCGCCAATGATATCTTTTCCCGGCAGCGTCTCGAGCAGCGAAAGCTTCAGGTCGGGCAGCCAGTCGAGCACGCGCGGCGCGCCAAACCGCGCGCCGGTGGCGCCGTGCTGGCCCAGCTCGCGGAGTGCCGCGCTCACGTCGCCGGCCAGCGCGCCGCTGCCATCGCCCGTCAGTTTGCCATACACGATCGTATCGGCCGCGCCGTCGAGGCCCAGGTAGTAGCGCAGCGTGGCCCGGCGCTGGCGCCCGTAGTCCACCAGCTCGGCGCGGCAGCTCACAATCTGCGCGCCGGCAGGCGCGATTGCGCCTAGGTACGGCGCGAGCCGCGCGCGCATGAGTGCGCCGTCGTTGGCATCGATCAGCTCGGGCACGTCGGCGTCGATCGGGTAGGCGAACACTACCATGGCGGGGCTGTCGCGCAGCGCGATCGGCCGGGCGAACGGCGTGTTGCCGGCACGCGCCGCCAGCGGCTCCAGCCGCTCGTGAAAGAACGCGGCCGCGCGCTCGGCGTCGCCAAACACATACCCGCTCACCAGCAGCGGCTCGCTGGGCGCGCCGGCGCCGCCGAGTGTCAGCAGGTAGCGCACCACGCAGCCCTCGCCGGGCAAATACGTGGCCTGCTCAACCTCGCAATTGTCGATCGGATGGTACGCATGTTGCTGATCGAACAGTGCAACTTGCAACCAGTCGCGCATGTGCTGTTCGTTGAACGCATCGGCAATTCCAGGCAGCTCGCGCTGCAGCACCGGGCTTGCCACCGGATCGATCGCGGAATCTGCATGGGTCGACAAAGCTGCGCCGTGGACGGCGGTAGCCATGGCTGTTCCTTTTCACGACGGGATCGGGCTGCGGAACGATCCGGCGATCTTTTGTTTAATTGTGCGGGCAGACTGGGCACGTTCGAGTGTAGCATACCTTATTGCCTTGCGCAACGGCCTGCTATTGCTGCTCAGGGCTCGTGCAAGGTCTTTCGACTGGCCGTGTGGTGCGGTCGCCGCCGCGACCGCACCACACGGCCAACAATAATCCCCCTCTCCCGCATGCGGGAGAAGGGGTGAGGGTCGACGCTGCATGAGCCTTGCTGTTCGCGGCGCGACATGAATACTAGCCGTATCCGTATAGCCGCCAAATTCGTTTCTTCAAATACCACCGCAGGGCCCGGCGTAGCGCCCGTGCACGCCGAGCCCGGATGCGACCAATCGGGCCGAACCGACGGAGGTGCACATGTTGACCGATGGTATGCTGAACCCCTGGAAGGCAATCGCAAGCCTGCTGCCCGTATTGTATGGGATGCTGTTGTTTATGAAGATGCCGACGGCGGGCTTATGGCTAACAGCGCTTGTGGTGGTGGTGCTAGCGGTGCTGTGGTTTGTTGCGAAGCAGGGCTACTCGCTCTGGGCGCTGTTGCCGGCGCTGGCCGGTGGCTTTCTGCTGACGGCATGCACTGGCGCGCTGGCTCAGGGCACCGCGCCAAACAGCGTAGTGCCGTTCAGCGGCGAGCCGTTTGAGCTGTGGCTGGGCTGCGTGCTTGGGCTGGGGTATATCGGCTGGGGCGTCTACGAGGCGCGCCAGACTCTGGTGGTGTAAGCACTGGCCTACGCTGCCCAATGCAAACAGGCTCTGAGAAAACCCTTCAGCACGCCGTGCGGCCCGGCTGCGCGGCGTGCTGAAAACCTGCAATACCAAACACGCCGGGTATGAGTGCATACCCACGCGATCCGCCGCGAGCATTGAGCCTGCGTACAGCGCTCGGTGCTCGCGCGCCTGTCTCTGTGCCTATGTGGCGCACATGGCGCAGCTTTGCCTGCGGCAGCGCTGTGACTTTTCAGGCCGCGCCGCGTCTTCTTCCACTACCGATATACGTTGCACTCAAGCGTGGGGGGCAGTGACGCTCCGGAGGAGGTACCATGGCGCGCATTCTGATCGTTGAGGACGAGGCGCTGAACCGCGATATGATCGCGCGGCGGCTTGGCTGGGAAGGCTTCGCGGTGATCCTCGCCAGCGACGGCCAGCAAGCCCTTAGCCTGGCCCTGGCCGAGCAGCCCGATCTTATCTTGATGGATCTGGGGCTGCCGCTGATCAATGGATGGGAGGCGACGCGCCAGCTGAAGGCCATGCCCGCCACGCGCAGCATCCCGATCATCGCGCTCTCGGCCTATGTGCTTTCGAACGACCGTATGCGCGCGCTCGACGCCGGCTGCGACGAGTACGAAACCAAGCCGATCGAGTTTGGCCGGCTGCTGCGCAAGATGCGCCTGCTGCTCCCGCTCGATCGCGAGGTGAATGGCAAGCAGGCATGAAATAGTTTACACTCCGCCGTACGTCGCCCCGGCGCCGGCTCGCCGCATGTGCCGCGCGCAATGGCAGCCTGGCGCTGCGCCAGGCGCTTCCTGGTGCCGGTACGCGCCCACGCGCCTCAGGGCAGCCACCAGCGCTGGCCCGCCGCCCGCCACAGTGGTTGCATGGCGCTTTTTTCCGTGTTACAATCGCCGCCACGTGCCACGCCGCACAATCTTGTGTGCCGCATCCCCTTGCAACGCCTTGACGCTTGCGATATAATACCCGCATAGCTTTACACATTATAGGGCGCTATTCTGCCTTCGGAACGAACCTACACCGTTCAACTCGTAAAAGATTACACTTGAAGCCGTCGCGCTGACTCAGCAGCGGGAGGATCGACATGGCAAGCATGAGCCTGCAATCAGCCTACGATCAAGCTCGGCAGTCGCTCGAAAGCAACGA
>CALLYN010001121.1 GCA_937858455.1 uncultured Kouleothrix sp. | reverse complement strand
GGCGCGGCTCGACCGCGTGCTGCGGATCGACCCGGCCGCGCGGCTGGCGGTCGTGCAGCCGGGGGTGATCAACACCGACCTGAGCGCGGCCGCGGCCGCGCACGGGCTACACTTCGCGCCCGACCCATCGAGCCAGCGGTCGTCGACGATCGGCGGCAACGCGGCCGAAAACGCCGGCGGGCCGCACTGCCTGAAGTACGGCGTCACCACCAACCACATCCTCGGCGCCAGCGTCGTGCTCGCCGACGGCAGCGTGGCGCAGCTGGGCGGCGAGGCGCCCGACGCGCCCGGCTACGACCTGCTGGGCGCGTTTGTAGGCAGCGAGGGCACGCTCGGCATCGCCACCGAGCTGACGGTGCGGCTCACGCCGAACCCCGAGAGCGTGCGCACATTCCTGGCGATCTACGACGAGGCGATACCCGGCGCAGGGCAGGGCCTCGACGCCGCGGCCGACAGCGTATCGGCAATTATCGCCGCCGGGATCGTGCCGGCCGCGCTCGAGATGCTCGAAGGCCTGGGCGTACGCCTGGTCGAGGAGTACATCCACGCCGGCTACCCCACCGACGCGCGCGCCGTGCTGCTGATCGAGATCGACGGGCTGCGCGAAGAGCTTGAGGCCCAGGCCGAGCAGATCGCGGCGATCTGCAGGGCGCACGGCGCGCGCGAGCTGCGCGCCGCCAGCGACGAAGAGCAGCGCCAGAAGCTGTGGGCCGGGCGCAAGGGCGCGCTGGCGGCGTGCGCCAGGCTCAAGCCGCACTACCACATCCAGGATGGCGTCGTGCCGCGCTCGCGCCTCACCGAGCTGCTGCGCCTGACGGAAGAAGTAGCGCAGCGCTACCAGCTCGACGTGGTGAATATCTTCCACGCCGGTGACGGCAACCTGCACCCGCTGCTGCTGTTCGACCTGCGCGAGCACGGGGCGCGCGAGCGCGCGATCGCGGCCAGCGAAGAGATCCTGCAGGCCTGCGTAGCCGCCGGCGGCACAATCAGCGGCGAGCACGGCATTGGCTTAGAGAAGCGCGACTATATGCGCTGGATGTTTTCGGACGACGACATCGGCGCCATGCTGCAGCTGCGCGCCGTATTCGACCCGCGCGACGTGATGAATCCTTGCAAGCAGCTGCCCAGCGGATCCTCGTGCGCCGATATCAAGCATGCGCGCGGCGCGGAGCGTGCAGTTGCGGCGGGCGCGTGGATCTAATCGCGGCCGATCGGCCTCATGCCGGCGCATCATCGCCCGCGCGCTCGCCGTCGAGAAACCACGCGCGGCGCGGAGCGTGCAGTTGCGGCGGGCGCGTGGATCTAATCGCGGCCGATCGGCCTCATGCCGGCGCATCATCGCCCGCGCGCTCGCCGTCGAGAAACCACGCGCGGTATGGTGTGTTCACCGCCAGGCGGCGCGTATAATCGGGCGCGCCGTCGTCCCACCATACCGGGCCGCGCTCGCCCAGCCGAAGCTTGGCCTGCTGCACGCGCCCACGCGCACTGCGCCGCAGGCCATCGTCGTTGGTGCGGTTGGCGCGGGCCACATCCGCGCGGGCGCGCATCAGGTCGCGCACCAGGCGCTCGCGCTCGGCGGCGGGCAGGTGCGGGTTGCTGCGGCGCCACAGCCGGCCGCGCACCACAATGTAGCGCCCGTCGGGCGTGGTGCGCGGGGCATCTGCGGCGCTCTGCTGCTCGGGAATTGGCATATTCGCGTCTTTCTTGATCTGCTGCTATGATCTGGCGCAGCGCCGCCGGCTCGCGCACTTCCATGCGACAAAGGGCTTGCGCCCTTGGCGCGCTCAGCCTTCGGCAGAGCGGTGCTTGCTTGTGGAAGCGCCGGCGCGCGATGCCGAACAACGCAGCCGCACCCTCGCTATTGCAAAAGGAACGCCATGGAACAGCCCATCACCGAGGCGCCCAACCCGGCCTCCGCCGCGATCGACACCCTCGACGCGCGCGCGATCGTCGGGGTGATCGCCGCCGAAGACGCCAGGGTAGCCCCGGCGGTGGCCGCCTGCGCCGACGCAATCGCCCGGCTGGTCGAGGCCAGCGCCGAGCGCATGCGCCGTGGCGGGCGGCTGATCTACATTGGCGCGGGCACCTCGGGCCGCCTGGCGGTGCTCGACGCCGTCGAGTGCCTGCCGACCTACAGCGTGCCGCCCGAGCGCGTGTTCGGGCTGCTGGCCGGCGGCCCGGCCGCGCTCACCAGCTCGATCGAAGACGCCGAGGACGACCCCGAGCAGGGCGCGCGCGACGTAGCGGCGGCCGGGGTAGGCCCGCTCGACGTGCTGCTGGGCATCGCCGCCAGCGGGCGCACGCCCTACGTGCT
>CALLYN010001120.1 GCA_937858455.1 uncultured Kouleothrix sp. | reverse complement strand
CGGACGTTGCGGGGTGGCGGACGGACGTTGCGGGGTGGCGGACGGACGTTGCGGGTGAAAGCAGGGACGCGATCGATCGCGCCCATACAGTGCCTCCCGGCAAAAATGGTATCATCGCCCGCGATGCAAACTTCGTAAACATGGTGAGCGAAGCTTCCCTCCCCCGACATCGCTGCGAACAGCGTTAAGGGAGTTGACTAGCAAAAACGAATATACTCCTCCGCTGGATGGTATTATCGCCTCTACTCTTCTGTACTGTCCTCTTCTCCCTCCACCACCGGCGCCTCGCTCTGCCCTGCCGCCCGCTCCAAGTTGAGCGCCAGCAGACGCGCCAGTATCTCGTCGTCGCTCAGGTCGTGCGGCCACCCGTAGGCGTCGAACACCGCCGCGTCGAGCCGCTTGTGGATGAGGTCCAGCCAGTCGGGGCGCCTGTTGTAGAGGTTCGTCAGCGTGCGGTCCTTCAGCTTGCCGCCACCGCTGGCTAGCTCTTCGGCCGAGGGGTTTAGCCACTCATCGCGCAGGCGCACCAACTCGCGGGCAGCGTCCGCGATAGCCTGCACCTTCGGGTCGCTCTGGTCTTCCTTGCCGGGCGGCCAGGGGAACGGGAAAGTTTCGAAGCAGGTAGCAACAACGTAAACAGGTCTACCGCCTTCAGCGCCGTCACCGTGAGTAGATGCTTGCGCTAAAGCCCAAACCTCGTGAAGCCGCGAGTGAATCACACCGAACGCAAAATCATCATCGCGCGCAACGACACAGAGTTTATGATCTGGCAACGCTGGAGGCTGTAGCCATACGAAAACCCGATGCTTTGCGACCCTCACCGTAGCGATATAGCGGAACAGTCCCTTTATCGCCGCGCGCATACCAGGGCGGGGCCGCGTGTGGAGCCACCACTTCTCAGCAGTGTCCGCCTCCCGATTTTTCACCCGCTGCGGATATACGAACTGCTTGATGTGAGCAAAAGGCAGCTCATACTGTGCCGCTTGAGCTTCAGTCATATCGACACCAAAATCGATAATCCATACGTTCCGCGAACGGGAGGTAATGTCGACGCCGTTCACTGATGGTCGTACAACTTCCGAATTTGGGCGACCGTTGGGGTTGTCTGTTGCAGCGAGCATCTCGAGAGCGAGTGTCGCCGGTATGTCGAAAGGCCCTGCCTTTTGGCTACCAACAAAGGCTATATTGCTATTCTCGCGAAGGGGCCGCGCAGCCGTTAAATCGACTGCGGCGGTTAAATCTGCGTTGATTGCACCTGCACTTTTGCCATCGTGAACGCGCACTTGTTCTTTGCCGCTATCAAACCCCACCATCGAGACGCGCACAGCAGCACCATCGAGCACCCAAGGGCGGTCGGCCCACGCCATAAAGATGTCCCCGGTTTGCTTAATACGTTCGAGCACCTTCCGATTGGCGCCCGCTCGAATAGATTGAGTGCTCAGGAGGCCGGCGCGCTGAACGTGTCCGTTCGCTATCCGCTCTCTACTCCGCTCGAACCAGTAGGTTACGAGATCCGCTCCACCTGGAACACGCCCTTGGTAAAGTTTCCAGAGGCTCTCGGTGTAGGTGTCACCAAGTTCGCGCCGCAATTTACTGCCACCCAAAAACGGCGGGTTCCCGACAATCACATCCGCCTCGGGCCACTCCGGCTCGGCGGGCTGGCCGTTGAGGTCCGCCGCCAGGATGGCATCGCGGCACTGGATGTTCTGCAACGATTGAAGCACCGGCTCCTCGATGTCGTAGAAGCCGTTGGCGCGCTTCCACTGCAGGTAGCCGATCCACACCACCACCTGCGCCAGCTCGGCCGCGAACGGGTTCTTCTCCAGGCCGTAGAGCTGGGCCGGCGAGACGCTCAGCTCGGGCTGCTGGAGGCCCAGGCCGCCCGCAAACGTCCATACCTGTTTCTCAAGGTCCTTCAGCACGTTGAGCGAAACATACAGGAAGTTCCCGCTGCCGCAGGCCGGGTCGAGCACGCGCACCTTCGCGAGGCGCTCGGTAAACTCCAGCAGCATCCCCTCGGCCACACCCTTGAGCTGGCGCTGCCGGTTGGCGCTGACGCCCTCGGCCAGCCACTGCTCGCGCAAGGCAGCTACGCCGGCCTTCACTTCCTCCCACTCGCGGCGCAGCGGCTGCATCAGCACCGGCTCGACAATTAGCAGGATGTCGTCGCGGCTGGTGTAGTGTGCGCCGAGCTGCGACCGCTTCAATGGATCCAGGCTGCGCTCGAACAGCGTGCCGAAGATCGCCGGCTCGACCTGGCTCCAATCCAGGCGGGCGGCATCCGCAAGAAACGTCAGCTCGTCGGCGTTCAGCGCCAGCGCATCGTCGTCGTTGAACAGCCAGCCGTTGAAGCGCGGCACCTTCTCCATCCCGAAGTAGTCGCCGGTCTTCATTGCGCGGAACAGCGCTCGCGTGCGTGGCACAAACTCGCCGGGCTTGAGCACGGCCTGCTTGATGCTTTGCGACATCAGCTCGGCCGGCAGCACCTGGATGTCCTCGGCAAACAGCGCGAACAGCACCTTCATGAAGAAGTGGGCGATCTCGCTCGGCGCAAACCCGCGCTTCTCAAGAAACTGGGCCACCTGCGCCAGGCGCGCCGCCGCCCGCTCGGTGATCGTCGCCTGCCGCTCGACTGGCCGTAGCTGCTCGGGGTTGCTGAGCACCTGGCGCAGCAGCTCGCGCGTGTCGGCGTTCTGAAGGTCGGCGTTCTTGAACGCGACCACCTTCGAGGAGAAGCCGGTGAACTCGATATGCACCTCGTAGCTGGCGATGTCGCAGGCGACGAGGATCGGCGGGTTGTCGAGGTCGGCGCGGTAGAGCGTGAGCTGCTGGTAGGCAGCCGTCAGGTCGGGGTACTTCCCCTTGGTCTTATACTCCCAGGCGAAGCGATCCTTGTACCAGACATCCGCGAAGCCCTTGCCGCCGCCGGATTTCGCGAGCGGCTTCTCGAAGCGGAAGAACGTGCCTTTGGGGTCGGCGTCGAGCGGGGCCTTCACGCCGAGCAAAGCGCACAAGTCGTTGAAGTGCGACTGCGCGACCGCTCGCTCGTTGACGGTAACGGCATCCCACTTCTTGACAAACTCCTGTGCGCGGGCGGCGATGTCGGTCATCGTTGGGCCTTTTTGCTGAGCGGCGGTGTCGCTGATTATTCTACACCAGGGGAACGCTGGTTGTGAAGTGCGAGATACGCAACCATGCGTTCCCCTCCCCTGGCAGGCGCAGGGGGAGGCATCGCACGACCTGCGCACTATTGACGAAAGCCGCGATAGCCACTACAATACGGCCCCACAGCCTGCGCGCAGCCAGCAGGCGGCACACGGCCCGGTAGCTCAGTGGATAGAGCACCAGTCTTCGGAACTGGGTGTCGGGGGTTCGAATCCCTCCCGGGTCGCCAGCCATACCAGCAGCAAGCCCCGCACGACACTGATCGTGCGGGGCTTGCTGCCTTGAAGCCCAGTGAGCAGTGCTGGCCACCGCCTACTGAAACCGACGCGAGAGCAGCAGAAATCCCATCGCGACGAGGAGCAGCGCCCAGTTCCACCAGGTGCCCGGCGCAACGAAGTTGAGCGCCAGCGAGGCCGCGACGCACACGAGGCCTGCTACCGAGAGGACGACCCGCAGCCGGCGGTTTGGTTTGCTCATCGATACAGCTCCAGTTGGTGGAGGTTCGAGGGCGGCTTCGCCGCCCCCGAAGTTCGTATTGTGTTGCACGACGTGGCGAAGCCACACAGTGCACCACAAACTATACGTGATCAAGCGAACAGCGATCATACCAGCTGCCGGGCGAAAAAGAGCGCGATCTCGCTCCCCGCCGATCCTTGCGGATCGTACAGCGTCGTATCCAGCCCGCAGAACTGAAACCCAACCCTCTGATAGAACTGGATCGCGCCGTAGTTGACGTTCTGGGTTTCGAGCCAGAGGCAGCGCGCCTGCCGTTCCCGCGCGGCCCGCACCACGTCGTCGATCAAGGCGCGGCCAGCTCCGCGTACGCGGTACGGTGGGGCAATGTACAGGTGCCCAAGCACGGCGCGGCGATTCCACAGCTCGAGCTTCAAGGCCGCCACGCCAACCAGCGTCTCCTCGATTTCGGCGACGACGACGTGATCGAACGTCGGGAAGCCATCCACGTCGTCGGCAAGCTCATAGGCTTTGTGCAGCGGTGGCGCGATTGCGGTGTCTTCCAGCCGAACCGACAGGCCGCTCACCACAGCCTGATACACCCGGCCGGTCGTGAAGGAGGTGTCGAGCGCGCAGAGTGCGGCGCGATCATCTGGCCAGCGCAAGGGGCGAAGCTTGACCATTGATAGCAGCTCCGTTTGATCTCTTTCGCTCTATGATACCACCTCCGTTTGATTATGTTCTTCGGGGCTTACGCAGTTGCAGGGCTCGTGCAACGTCTGTCGACCCCTCCCCCTACCCCCTCCGCTGTCAGAGGAGGGGGTAAGGGGAGTGAGGGCCGACGTTGCACGAGCCCTGTACGCAGTTGGCGCTCACAGCCTTCGGCAGAGCGGTACTATGCTCCGTATCGTGTGCGGTTTTCCGCGCACAGCGCCGAAAACCGCACACAGAAATTGTTAATTGTTACTGTAGTGGTATAATCGCAGCCGCCCCGCACGCACCTGCGTTCACGCCACGTGTTGCCCGCCGCGGCTGTACATAGCAAACAGAAAGCAACGACCGTGACACACTCGCCTACCCTTGGCTGGAGCCCCGAGCGCACCTGGCTATTCGCGGTTGGCACACTGGAATGGCAGCACGCCGAGGACTTCGCTTCCTTCCCTAAAGAGAACCGCCGCGACGCCGCGCTGGTCGAGTTCTTCCGCGCGCAGGGCCTTCCGGCGGCGCAGATCGTCTACCTGCAAGACCGCCAGGCCACCACGGCGCGCATCCAGCATGCGCTCGAAGCCCAGCTCGCCGCCGCCGGCCCCGGCGACCTGCTGGTGCTCTACTACTGCGGCCACGGCTACCGAACCGACAGCGGCGCGGCGTGCTTCGCCAGCTACGACGCGGGCGCGGCGAACAATGCGGGCTGGGCGGTCGAGAGCATCCCCGCGACGATCGAGCGCTGCTTTGGCGGCGCGCGCGCCCTGCTGCTGGCCGACTGCTGCTGCTCGGGCAGCCTGGCCGACGCGATCACCCGCCAGGCCAAGAAGGTCGCCTACGCCTGCCTGGCCTCCTCGCTGGCGAACGAGTCGTCGACCGGCAACTGGACGTTTACCGAGGGCCTGCTGGCTGGGCTGCGCGGCCAGGCGTTTGTCGACGCCAACGGCGACAGCACGATCTCGCTGCGCGAGCTGGCGGCGCAGATCGCCGAGAGCATGGCCTTCGCCGAGGAGCAGATCGCCACCTTCGCCACCACCCCCGGCTTCGACGCCGACATCGTCGTGGCGGCGGCGCGCCCGCGGCTCGACCCGCGCGTCGGCCAGCGCGTCGAGGTGCTTTCGGCGGGCGAGTGGTACCCGGCGCAGATCATCGACGCGCGCGCCGGCCAGCTCAAGGTGCACTACTACGGCTACGAAGAAAGCGACGACGAGTGGGTGGCGGGCGAGCGCACCCGCGCGCCAGTGCGCCCGGTGTACGCGGTTGGCGCGCGCGTCGAGGTGCGCTGGAAGCGCACGTGGTACCCCGCCAGGGTTGTGGATGTCCGCTCCGGCATCCACCAGATCAAGTACGACGACTACGGCCCCGAGTGGAACGAGTGGGTCGCCTCCGAGCGCATCCGCCCGGCCAAGTGAGCGCATATGCCAGCGTACGACTATATCATCGCGGGCGGCGGCGCGGCCGGCCTGAGCCTGGCCTACCAGCTGATCAACAGCCCGCTGGGCGACCGCGCGATCCTGATCGCCGACAAGGGCAACAAGCGGCAGAACGATCGCACCTGGGCGTTCTGGGCCGACGAGCCCACGCCGTTTGAAGCGATCGTATACCGCTCGTGGGAGCAGCTTCAGCTAGCCGACGACGACAGCGCGCAGCTGATCGACCTGAAGCGCTACCGCTACCAGATGATCCGCGGCATCGATTTCTACCGCTTCGTCCACGCCGCGCTCGCGCGCTGCCCGAATGTGACCATGCTGCAAGGTACGGTCGAGCAGATCGCCGACGACGAGGCCTGCGCGCATGTGATTGTCGACGGCCAGCGCTACAGCGGCGCCTGGGTGTTCGACAGCGTCTTCCGGCCGGCCGAGGTTGCCGAAGACGCGCGCCACCAGTACCTGCAGCTGCACTTCAAGGGCTGGGAGATCGAAACCGCATCCGATGCCTTCAACCCCGCAGCCGCCACGCTGATGGATTTCCGCACGCCGCAGGAGCGCGAGACGCGCTTCTTCTATGTGCTGCCGTTCTCGCCACGGCGCGCGCTGGTCGAGTTCACCGCCTTCGCCGACGACCGCTTCAGCAACACCGAGTATGCCGAGGCGCTGCGCGAGTACCTGGCCGACGTGCTGCACATCGCCGAGTACCGGGTCGTCGCCGAAGAGCAGGGCGTCATCCCGGCCACCGACCACCCGTTCCCGCGCCGCCTGGGCCGCCGGGTGATGGCGATCGGCACCAAGGGCGGGCGCGTCAAGCCCAGCACGGGCTATGCGTTTGTACGCATCCAGCACGACTCGTCGGCGATCATCCGCTCGCTGATCGAGCACGGCCACCCGTTCGACGTGCCCGAGGACGCGCAGCGCTACCGCCTGCTCGACGCGGTGATGCTCGAGATGATGGATCACTATGGCGACCAGCTCAAGCCAATCTTCACGGCGATGTTCGAGCGTAACCCGATCGACCGGATCTTCCGCTTTCTCGATGAAGAAAGCTCGCCGCTCGAGAACGCACAGCTGATTGCCACGCTGCCGCCGGCGCTGTTTGTTCAGGCGGCGTTGCAGTGGCAGTTCACGCACAATACGCCGCTCAGGCCGTTCGCCAGGCTGTTTGAAGAGCCGCCGGGCGAGCACGACCGCGCCGCAGAATAATGCCCACGGCTCGTGCAGCGTCTCGCCGCCGCTCCCTCCGCCGCCTATCAGCGACAGGGCTCGTGCGACGTCTTTCGACCCCTCCCCTCTCAGGGAAGGGGGTAACACATCTGGCTGTGTGGTGCGGTCGCGGCGGCGACCGCACCACACAGCCAACAATAATCCCCCTCTCCCGCGTGCGGGAGAGGGGGGAAGGGGGGTGAGGGCCGGCGTTGCGCAGGCACTGAGCGAAGGCAGCGCACCCAAGTGCGTGCTCGCTATGCTACAATAGCGCCAGTTCCTTGGCGCCCAATGCTGAAGCCGGGCGCGTTCTCCGGAGGCGCCGCCGGCAGCATGCCAGGCCGCCTGGGTTCAAACCATGCAGATACTGATCGTTGACGACGACCGCATCCAACGCCACATTTTGTCGAAGCAGCTCGGCCAGCTTGGGTATAGTGTGCGCGAGGCCGACGACGGCGCGCTAGCGTGGGCCATGCTGCAGGAAGCGCCTGCGCCGATTGTGGTGACGAACTGGAGCATGCCCGGCTTCAACGGCCCCGAGCTGATCGCCCGCATCCGCGCGGCGCGCTTTCCCGGCTACACCTATGTCATCCTGCTCACCGCCAAAGACGGCCGCGACAACATCGTGCGCGGGCTCGACGCCGGCGCCGACGACTACCTCATCAAGCCGTGCGACCCGAGTGAGCTGCGCGCGCGCGTGGCCATCGCCGCGCGGATCGTCGACCTCGAGATGCGCCTGCGCACCGCGCGCGACACCGATGGCCTTACCGGGCTGCTCAACCGCATGGCGATCACCAACGCCGTCGAGATCGAGCTGGCGCGCGCGGGTCGCGAGGGCACGTCGGCGGGGGTGGCGCTGCTCGACGTGGACTATTTCAAGCAGGTGAACGACCAGCACGGCCACCAGGTCGGCGACATGGCGCTACGCCATGTCGCCGTGGTGGTCGCCCGCAACATCCGCCCATACGATCTGCTGGGCCGCTGGGGCGGCGAGGAGCTGCTGCTGCTGCTGCCGCGCACGACGCTGGCCGAGGCCACCGCAGTCGCCGAGCGCGTCTGCGCCGGCATTGCCGCAGCGCCGATCGACCTGGGCCAGGGCCGGCAGCTGCGCCTGAGCGCCAGCCTGGGCGTCGCCAACACTGCCGGCGACCCGACCTGCCCGCTGGATACGCTGGTGCAGCGCGCCGACGCGGCGCTCTACCAGGCCAAGGCCGCCGGCCGCAACTGCGTGCGCGCTGCGCAGCCCCCTAATCGAGCGGCTTGAGGTTCGCCACAATCGCAGCGCGCTGCGGCTCGAGAAACGGCGCCAGCACGATCTTCTCGCCCAGCGTCGCCGGGTCTTCGTCGACGGCAAACCCCGGCTCGTCCGAAGCAATCTCGAACAGAATGCCGTTTGGCTCGCGGAAGTACAGGCTGCGGAACCAGTAGCGGTCGATCTTGCCGCTGTTCGGAATGCGCAGGCTGTTCAGGCGCTCGGCCCAGGCGTCGTACTCGGCGAATGTGGGCGTGCGCAGCGCGACGTGGTGCACCCCACCCGCGCCCGAGCGCGCTGGCGGCAGATCAGGCTGCACGGCCACGTGCAGCTCGGCGCCCGGCCCGCCCGCGCCCATCGCATAGACGTGCACGGCGTGGCGATTGTTCTCGGGGTGGGCGTAGCTGCGCGCCGGCTGCATGTTCAGCACGCGCTGCAGGATCGCGTCGGTTGGCGCAAGCTCGGGCACGCTGAGCATGATCGGGCCGAGCCCGCGCACCTGGTAGGCCGCCGGGATGGGGCTGCGATCCCACGGGTGCGCCTCGCCCGCGCCGCCGTCGTCCACCAGCGCCAGGCGCTGCCCCTCGTGATCCTCGAAGTCGAGCGTAAGCCGGCCATCGCGCTCGGCAAGCTCGCCGGCCGCCACGCCGCGCTCGCGCAGGTGCCCGGCCCACCA
>CALLYN010001119.1 GCA_937858455.1 uncultured Kouleothrix sp. | reverse complement strand
GGGCGCGCGCCACCGCGGCAGCCGCCGCCGAGCCGGCGTCGCCGGGCAGCAGGTGCCAGGGCGTGTGCGGCCCCAGCGTTTCGGAGATCCACGCGCCAAGCGACTGCACCTGCTCGGGCGCGTCGTTCACCTGTGGGTGCAGCCGGGTGGTGACCTCGATATGGCAGCCCCACTGCCGTGCGGCGTGGGCCGCTGTCTCGAGGATGCCGCGCCACTGCTCGATCCCAGCCAGCCGGCGGTAGGCCGCATCATCGAACGCCCGCAGCTCGAGGCTCAGGCCATCCAGGTATGGGCCAAACTGATCGAGCGCGGCGATCGTCGAGTAGCCCGAGCTAACCAGCGCGGTGTAGC
Organism: uncultured Kouleothrix sp.; assembly: GCA_937858455.1. GTDB lineage: Bacteria > Chloroflexota > Chloroflexia > Chloroflexales > Roseiflexaceae > Kouleothrix. The sequence goes on along the minus strand of CALLYN010001119.1, from coordinate 8,534 downwards.
GGCTGGCCGCGCGGCTCGACTTCAGCAGGTCGGTCACATACTCCAACGATACCGAAGGGTCGCTGAAGCCCCACGCCACGCCACGGCTGAGCCGCTCGAGCGCGACATTCGCGGCGCGCTCGGGCGCCAGGCGGCGGCGCTTGGCCTCGTCGGCCGGCACATCGCCATACTGCCCGCGCTGCTGATCGGCCGGGAACGCATACCCCCAGCCACCCAGCGTCAGCACCTGGGTGCCAGGGAAGAAATGCCACAGCCGCGTATCCTCGACCGGCGCAAAGTTCGCGGCGCTGATCATCCCGTCGTTGAGGATCTCGATCCCTTCGGGCTGCGCCGCGCGCACCCTGCAGCGGCCGGCCTCGCCCGGCGCCAGCTCGCAGTGCCACTGGCATACGCCACAACGGTAGCGGCCATCCTCGGTGCGCTCGACAAGCTCGGTTAGACGCATGCTCCGCTCCTGCTGGCCAGGGCGCCATCACTACCCGCTGGGCCGACCCACAGCCTTTGCTCGCCGCCAAGGCGCGGGGCGCTGCAGCCGATGTCCGCGCCGCGCCAACTGTTGGCTTTCTCTTGTCCTATGGAGTATAATGCATCTCAGGCTATGGTATCAAGTCGCTCTGCGACAAGCGAGATAGAACAGCGATGGATGAGACTCCCTTGAGGCGCGGACCGGGCTTCGACCAATCGGCGCCCACCGACGCGTCGGCCCACCCCTCAGGCTGGGAGCAAACGCGCGGCGAGCAGGGCGACCCGCGCGCCCGAGCGAGCGTTCGCGGTGTGCTGAAAGAGCTGCTTGAGACGGCGATATTTATTCTGCTGGTGTTCCTGATCGTCCGCGGCGTGATCCAGAACTTCAAGATCGAGGGCCAGAGCATGGAGCCCAACCTCCATACCGGCCAGTATATCTTGGTGAATAAGATCGTCTATTTCCACTTCGATCTGAACGCCCCGCTCCGGCTGCTGCCCGGCAATGCCGACCTCCCCGCCAAAGTCGTGTACCCCTTCCATATGCCGCGCCGTGGCGAAGTGGTGGTGTTCGAATACCCGCGCGATATGAGCAAAGATTATATCAAGCGCGTGATCGGCTTGCCCGGCGAGACGGTGCTGGTCAAAGACGGCCAGGTCTTCATCGATAGCCAGCCGCTTGATGAAGCGTACCTCAAGGGCCTCCAGACAAACTGCCGCGGCGACGATCCGTGCAACTTCGGCCAGCCCGTCACCGTCCCGGCCGGAACGGTGTTCGTGATGGGCGATAACCGCAACAACAGCAGCGACTCGCGCGAGTGGGGCGCGTTGCCGCTCGACGGCATCATCGGCAAAGCCTGGGTTTCGTACTGGCCGCGCAGCTACTGGGGCGTCATTCCATCGGCCACATACGCCGCCCTGCCCTAGAGGCTGCTTGAGCCTGCGTTGCAGGGAGCGCAGCCTCCTGTGCGCAAGCTCTCGCTCCCAGACCGCCCTTTTCAAACAGCCGCCCGAAACCCCGAACCAAGAGCCGAGAACCGCGCCAGCGCTGCGAAACCGGTTCTCGGCTCTTTGGTTCTCGGCGCTATCGGCTGCCGCCCGCTCAGAACAAGAGAATCGAACGCTATGCATATCGCCGTCAATGCGCACCTGCTGGCACACACCCGTAGCTTTCGCCGCGCCGGGGTTTCGAATTATGTCGAAGCGCTGCTGACTCACCTGGGCCAGATCGACCATGCTAACCGCTACTCGGTCTACACCACCCGCGGCCTCGACAGCGCCGCGCTCGGCCTGCCGCCAAACTTCCGCGTGCTGCCCAGCCGCCTGCCAACGATCAACCCGCGCGTCCGAATCCCCTGGGAGCAGCTCTACGCCCCGCTGATGCTGCGCGCCAGCCGCGCCGATGTGTTCCATGGCGTGCTGAATGTCGCGCCGACGCTCTGCCCCGTGCCAAGCGTCGTCACCATTCACGATCTGGCGTTTCTCAGCTTCCCACAGACATTCCGGCGCATCAATCGCACCTACCTCAGCTGGGCCACCCGCGTGTCGGCGCGCCGCGCCGCGCGTATCCTGGCCGTCTCGGAGGCCACCAAGAGCGAGATCGTGCGGCTGCTCGGTATTGCCCCCGAGAAGATCGTCGTCACCTACGACGCCTGCGACGCACGTTTTGCCCCGCCCGACGCGGCGCAGCTGGCCGCGTTCCGGCGGCGCGCCGGGCTGCCCGAGCGCTTTATCCTGTTTCTCGGCACGCTTGAGCCGCGCAAAAACCTGCCAACCCTGATCGAGGCCTACGCGCGCATCGCCGCCGCCACCGACGCGCCGCTGCTGATCGGCGGCGGCAAAGGCTGGCTCTACGATGAGATCTTCGCGCGCGCCGAAGCGCTGAACCTGCGCGAGCGGGTGCGCTTCGTCGGCTACATCGACGCCGCCGACCAGGCGCTGTGGTACGCCGCCGCCACAGTTTTCGCCTTTCCTTCGCTCTACGAGGGCTTTGGCATGCCGCCGCTCGAGGCCATGGCCTGCGGCACGCCAGTGGTGGCCTCGAACACTAGCAGCCTGCCCGAGGTAATCGGCGACGCCGGGCTCACCGTCGACCCGCACGACCCCGACGCGCTTGGCGCGGCGCTGCTGCGGCTGCTGAACGACCGCGAGCTGCGCGCCGAGCTGCGCCAGCGCGGCTTGCGCCAGGCCGCGCGCTTCTCGTGGCGCGAAACCGCCGAGCGCACCCTTGAAGCCTACCGCGCCGCAGCCCGCACGCCCGCTCCTTCGCCGGCTTAGCATGCTTCAATTACCTCCTCTCCGGCTGATCACATGCTGTACGGCCAGGATTCGGGGCGGCTTCGCCGCCCCCAAAATTTCTTTTTGTGTTGCACTACCTGGCGAAGCCAGGCAGTGCAACACAATCTATACGTGATCCAAGCGAACAGCGTATAAGTACCATAATGCGGTATACTATTTGCTGACAGGATGGGTTGTGTCTTGTGCTCTGCGAGCACAACAAGCGAAAATGGCTTACGGCATACGGGCGCGATATATCGCCCGGACAGTGTCAGGTCGAAGCCCCGAAACAGAACCGTGCCTTCTGGCAGGACGGGGGAGCTTGAGAGGAGCAGGCCAATGGCAATCGAGCAGCTGCTCGTTCCCGAAGTATCGGGCGACCAGAGCGTGCGCAATATAAGCCGAACTGTGAACGAGGTGCCAGGCGTGCGGATGGTGGTGGTGAACCTGGCCGACAAAAGCGTGCGCATCGAGCACGATGGCCGTGCGAACCTCGAGACGCTGATCCAGGCGATCAACGACGCCGGCTACGAGCAGGTGGCGGTGCTGGCATAATACCAAATCCGGCTGATCGCTTGATGTATGGCCGGGCTCGGGGGCGGCAAAGCCGCCCCCAAATTTCTTTTGTAATACCAAGTTCGCTTGATTACTGTCACTTTGGTGGGGGTTTGGGGGCGGCTTCGCCGCCCCCAAATTTCTGATTGTGTTGCACGACGTGGCTTCGCCACGTCGTGCAACACAAGCTATACGTGATCAAGCGAACAGCGTATAATGCCCTGTCCGGCTTGGCCGGGCAGGGCATCACGAAAGCAAGCGATAAACGGAGTTGGTATAGCTCCGCTCAGGTGCCTGGCGAGCCCGCCTCCGACGCCAGAATGATCTCGGGAACCAGGCCATAGATCACATTCTCGGTCGCCATGATATGGTCGAGCATCGAGCGGCGCGCAGCCTCGGGCTCGCGGGTGCGAATGGCGTCGACGATCCGCCAGTGGTAGTCGGTCGAGTGGCCCAGCACCTGCACCGAGTGGTAGATGATCACGTCGAGCACTTCGGTCATGGCCGATTGAACCTCGGTCACTGCCTCGAGCAGGCGCGGGCTGTGGGCGGCGCGCGCGATGCCAATGTGGAAGCGCGCGTCGCCGGCGCGGTAGGCCTCAAAATCGTTCTCACGCCCATCGATCGCGCCGGTCAGCCCTTCTAGCTCGGCGATCTCGGCGGATGTCGCGCGCTCGGCTGCAAACGCTGCCGCCGCGCTCTCAACCGCGCGGCGGTAATCAAGCAGCGCCGGTAGCCCCTCACGATGGCGCGTCAGCACCTCGGGCAAATGGCGCGGGCCAGGCATCAGCGGCCAGCGGGCCACAAACGCGCCGCCGCTGCGCCCGCGCCGCACCTCAAGCCAGCCGGCCTGAACCAGGTTTTGCAGCGCAACGCGCAGCGTCGAGCGGCTCACGCCCAGCTGCACCGCCAGGTCGCGCTCGGCCGGCAGCCGGTCGCCGGGGCTGAGCAGCCGGGCCTTGATCGCGCCAGCGATGCGCTCGATCGTTTCTTCCAGCGGGTTGGCGCTATGCACCGAGGTGAAAATATCTGTACGCATGCTGATCAGAGGGGGCAATCGGCCCCGCGGCCTATAATGTGCCTCATTGTTAGAATGTTAGGATTTACATAGTTGGCGCGCTCAGCCTTCGGCAGAGCGGTACTATGCTCGGTATCGTGTCCATTTTCCGCGCTCCGCGCGGAAAATGGACACAGAACATCAACACGTACCATGCTGCGGCAGGCTCAATCGCGCACCTGTAGGAAGCCGAATAACGCAAGCGCGTAACTCCTAGAATGTATGCGATCACCCGCCAGCAGGAAGGTCTGGATGGCCTGCGGCCTCAAGTATTTTCTGTACTGACCAAACGAATTTTCTGGGGCTGCTTCGCCCCAGACCTCTACCGCGTAGCTCGTATTATTGACCTGCCAGCTTTTGCAGCTCGTACAATTTGGTCAGCGCCTCGATCGGCGTCAGCTCGTTGACATTCAGGCGTCGCAGCAGCTCGACCACTGGATTAGGCGCAAGGTCGAACAGCGACAGCTGGCCGCCGCCCGCTGGCTGGGCGTTCGTTCGCCTGGGCGATGGGGCTTCGCGCGGCTGAGCGCCCGCCGGCTCGTGGCCCTCGGCGCGCCGCTTCCGGCTCTCGAGATCGGCCAGCAGCTCGCTGGCGCGGCGGATCACTGCGCGCGGGATGCCGGCGAGCTCGGCCACATGGATACCATACGAGCGGTCGACGCCGCCTCGCCGCAGCTCGTGTAAGAATACCACACCATCCTCCTGCTCGACTGCAGCCATGTGGTAGTTCTTCACGCGCGGCAGTGTCTGTTCCAGCTCGGTAAGCTCGTGGTAGTGGGTAGCGAACAGCGTGCGGCAGCCGAGCCGCGGCTCGTTGTGCAGGTACTCAACTACCGCACGCGCGATGGCCATGCCGTCGTAGGTGCTGGTGCCGCGCCCCACTTCGTCGAGCACGATCAGGCTGCGCCGCGTGCTCTGCACTAGCAGCGCGGCCGTTTCGGTCATCTCGACCATGAACGTGCTCTGGCCGGTGGCGATGTCGTCTTGCGCGCCAATGCGCGTGAAGATTCGGTCAACCAGGCCGATCGCGGCTTCGTCGGCCGGCACAAACGACCCGATCTGCGCCATCAGCACAATCAGCGCCACCTGGCGCATCACCGTGCTCTTGCCGGCCATGTTTGGGCCGGTGATCAGCACGATCTGCTGCTCGTCGGCATCGAGCGCGGTGTCGTTGGCGATAAACAGCTCGTCGAGGTGCTGCTCGACCACCGGGTGCCTGCCGCCGACGATCCGCAGCTGCGTGCTGTCGTTCAGCTCGGGCCGCACATAGCGCCCGCGCACCGCCGCCTCGCCCAGGGCGGCGTACACGTCGATCTCGGCCAGGGCGCGCGCCGTCGCCAGCAGCCGCTGGCCCTGCGCCGCAACCTGGGCACACACGCGCCGGAACACGTCGAGCTCGAGCTCGTTTAATTTCTCCTTGGCGCGCAGCACCACGTCCTCGTGCTCTTTCAGCGCTGGGGTGATGTAGCGCTCGCCGGTGGTGAGCGTCTGCTTGCGAATATAGTCGGCAGGCACTTTGTCGGCGAAGCTGCGCGAAACCTCGATATAGTAGCCAAACACTTTGTTGTAGCCCACGCGCAGCGACTTGATGCCGCTGCGCTCCTGCTCGATCGGCTCCAGCTCGTTGATCCACGCCTGCGCGCTCAAGCTGCGCTCGATGATGTCGTCCATGTGCTGGTCGAAGCCAGGGCGGATCACCCGGCGCGGCTGCTCGCCATTCTCTTCGGCGGCGCGCAGGTAGTTCGAAGCCCCCAGCAGCGCCGGCGGGTCATCGTCGAGCGCCGCCTCGAGGAACGCCAGCACATCGGCGCACGCGTCGAGCTGAGCGCTGGGCGCAGAGGGCTGAGCAGCAGGGGCGGCGCGGGCCTCGACCGCCATTCGAGCGGCCGGCGCAGTTTTCAGCGGCCGGCTCGTAGCGCGGGCGGCAGGCTGCTCGTCCCAATCGCCCTCGCCAAACAGGTCGTCGTCGGCATAGCGAGGTGCGGCCCGCCGGTGCGCCTCGCGCTGCTCGCGCAGGCTCGGCTGTGCGGAGGAAACCTGCCGGGGGGTGCTGTCGTGAAGTTCTTCCTCGATCTGCCAATTCGCACCATCGGCGTCGCGCGCTGCATCTGCGGGATCATGGCTTGCTTCGGCCGCCGCCGCCCCTTCATCCTGGTCGGCGGCATCCTCGCCGGCATCGGCCTGCCGCTGATGTTTGCGGTGGGGCGGGACTGGACCGAGGGGCAGTACTTTGCTTTCCTGCTCGTCTCCACCTGCCTGTACGTGCCCTTGATGAGCTGCTTCTACATGCCCTGGAACAGCCTTGGGGCCGAGCTCACGCCGGACTATCATGAGCGCACCAGCGTGCAGGCCGTGAAGAGCGCGATCCAGAAGATTCCCGAGCTGGCGATGTTCGTGGCCGCGCAGTTCACGACCCTGGCCGTCTTCAACGACGCCTCCGGCAAGCCCGACATCCTGCGCGGCGCACAGGTCTATTGCTCGCTGCTCGGGGCGGTGATGGTGGCGGTGTCCATCGCCATCTTCCTGCTGACGCGTGAGCGCTACTACGAGAAGTTTGTGCGCCAGACGCAGGCGCCCGTGCCCTTCAAGGACACGCTCTACCGCACACTGCAGAACCGGCCGTTCCGGTTCATGCTGGGCACCATGCTGAGCTATGGCCTGGCCACGTCGATGGTGGGCACGCTGGGCTACTACGCCACGCTCTACTACGTCTGCCAGGGCGACGTCGCCCTGGGCACGCAATGGAACTCGGGCATGGGGTTGGCGGGCATGGTGATGGGCCTGATGGGCATTCCCTTTGCGGCCGGCGTGGCCAAGCGCGTGGGCAAGCGCAATGCCATCCGCGTCATGCTCATGCTGGCCGTTGGCGCCTTCGTCGGTGACTGGTGGTTTTACAACCCCAACTACCCGGCGCTGCAACTGCTGGCCAGCGGCTGCACGGCCTTCACGTCGGCCGGCTTCTGGACCCTGTTCGGCTCGACCATGGCCGACGTCTTCGATACCGACGAGCTCGAAACCGGCCAACGCCGCGAGGGCTCGTTCTCGGCCTGCCAGTCCTGGATCTTCAAGCTGGCCATCGCGCTTGGGAATGGCGGCTCGGGCTGGGTGCTGCAGTTCACCGGCTTCGACTCGAAGTTGCCCGTGCAGAGCCCCGACTCGCTCTTCATGATCCGGGTGCTGCTGTCGGGCATCCCGGTCGCGGGCATCCTGGTGGCGATCTACTTCATCTCACGCGTGCCGCTGACCGAAGAGGGCATGCGCGAGACGCGCCGCCAGTTGGAGGCGCGACGCGGCACGGTCTGAGCGAGCGGGCCTGGTTCACGCCCGTCTGGGATCTTGTCGGCAGGCGCAGACATCGGCGGCGTGCACGCTCTGCCGCTGCGCGGCTCAGTGGCCAGCGGGGGGTGAGCCTTCGTCGTCGTCCGTCGCCTTCTGCGGGAAGGGCGCCAGGAAGGCCAGGATCACCGGCGGGATCGAGAACACCAGCACCCAGCCGAAGAAGCTGTTGTAGCTGTGGTTGACGCCCGACCACAACCAACTGCTCACGGTGCCCGTGCCCCATTTGGTCAGCGCCATCACGCCGGTGGCCATGGCGTAGTGCGTCATCTTGAAGGGGCCCGGTGCCACCTGCTGCATCATGTAGAGCATGTGGCCCACCGAGCCCATGCCAAAGCCGAACTTCTCGATCGAGACGATGCTACCAATGACCCAGGGGTCGGTGGGCATGGTCTGGGCCAGGTAGAAGTAGGTGAGGTGCGGGATGTTGAGCACCAGCGCCAGGATGAAGAAGGCCCGCGGCAGCGTCATCTTGGCGGCGAGGAAGCCGCCGAGGAAGGCGCCAGCGATGAAGGAGATGGTGCCCACACTGCCGTTGATGTGGCCCAGCGCTTCATTGCCCAGAGCCAGGCCACCAAGCTCGCGCGCATCGAGCAGGAAGAGCGGCCCGAACTTCTCGATGAAGCCTTCACCAAAGCGGTAGAAGAAGATGACGGCCAGCATCATCCAGATCTGCGGCTTCTGGAAGAACGTGACCCAGGATTCGCGCAGCGCCGGGAAGGCCGCGCGAAAGCCCTGGCCCTGCAGCGACGACGGCGCGCCCGGCGGCAGCACGCGCCAGTGCCACACGCCGAAGCCGGCCATCACCAGCGCCGTGCCGGCCATCACCAGCATCCAGCAGTGCACC
>CALLYN010001118.1 GCA_937858455.1 uncultured Kouleothrix sp. | reverse complement strand
CTACACGCGCCGCTGCGCCGCCGCGGCGAGCGCTTCAAGCCAGCCACCTGGCGGCTGAAGAACCCCGGCCGCCGCGCGCGCCGGCGCCGCCTTGAGCTGGGGTAGCCAATGCCCGAATGGCAGAAAATCGCGCCAGCGCTGATCTCGATACTGGTGATCGTCACGATCGCGATCGCCCGCGCCTACTCGAAAACGCTGGCCGCGATCGTCGCAACCATGCCGGTGAACATTACGCTGGCGCTGTGGATCGTGTGGAGCGCCGAGGACGGCCGGCCTGGGCCAACCCTAGCGTTCGCGGCCTCGATGCTGCGCGGCATCCTGGCCACGCTGGCGTTTCTGCTGGCGGCATGGCTGGCCGCGCGCGCGGGCTGGCCGCTCGTGCCGCTGCTGCTGGCAAGCTACGCGGCCTGGCTGCTCGCACTTGGCGCGCTGTTCTGGCTCGCCGGCGGGTAGCCCGGCTCGCCAAACCCGGCCGCCGCGTCGTCCAGCACCAGCACCCAATCCGGCCCGCTGGCCGGCGGGGTGAACGCGGCAGTAGCCGTGCGCGCGAATGTGCCGATCGGCGTCGTCGCGCCGCTGCGCGGATCGTACCAGCTGGCGCGCAGCTGCGTACCCGCCAGCCAGCCCAACGACACCAGCACCGGGTCGGGCGTTGGCAGGTACACCAGCGCGTAGCTCCCGGCGGCGTCGCGCGCGGCCTGGCGGTAGCTGCCGCCGCTGCCGGCGTCGCCGGCGAGGACATCGGCCGCCGGCACGCGCGTCAGATAGGGCCGGCTCTCGGCCAGCGCGCGCAGGTGGCGCATCTGGCTGGCGCCCGGCCGCTCGAGCGCCTCGGGCCAGAACCGGTCGGCGTGATTGATGATCGGGCGTTCGGGCGCGGCAAACTGCCACACCGCGTGGTGCCCGTATGTGACGCCGCAGCCGCCGGCCAGCACCGAGCGGTACGCTTGCTTGCGCACGTCGTGGTCGCGAAAGTAGCCGTTCGCCGGGTTCCACTCGGGCCAGGGGTTCACCGGGTGATCCTCGTAGTTCGGCTCGCCGTCGAAGGTCGGCCGCGCGGGCTGCAGCGCGTAGTCGCGCGCGATCCACTCCCACACCGGCACGTCGTGGCCGGCGCCGTGGCCCGACTGGATCATGTGAATGTCGAGCCACGGCTCGTCGTTCAGCCAGGCCGAGGTTGACTCAGCGCCGCCCCAGGGGTGGTAGGTCTTCAGCACGCGCGCGCCCGCGCCCGCGTCGATGCCGGCGGCCATGGCGCGCCAGATCGGGCGATAGTCGGCGCCGCCATGCACCGCCGGCCGATCGCCACCCAGCACCCAGACCAGGTTGGCCTGGTCGCGGTAGCGCCGCCCTAGCCACTCGCCGTAGCCATAGGCGCTGGCCGCGTCGAAGATCGCTGGGCCGGCGCCCCACAGCGGCGTGACTTTATCGCCCCAGGTGGGCAGCAGCCCGACATACAGCCCATGCTGCTCGGCCAGCGCCAGCACCTCGTCGACAAAGGCGAAGTAGCGCTCGTTTGGCCGCGCCGGGTCGGCGTCGTGCAGCGGCAGGTCGCCGTTGGCATTCGGCACGCGCAGCCCATCGAACTCGGCCAGCGCCACGGCCAGGATCACCGTGAAGCGCTGCTGCTGGCGCGTGGCCAGGTAGCGCTCGGCCTCCGCGCGCGTGAGCCGGTGGAACAGCTCCCAAGCGGTGTCGCCAAGCCAGAAGAATGGCCGCCCGGCGTCGTCGACGAGAAAGCGCCGGTTGTCGCTCACGGCCAGCCGGGGAAGTTGTGGCATTGTTTCCTCCAAACGCCTCGTATGCGGGGCTACCGCGCGCCGGCAGCCTGCAGCGCCAGCCGCAGCAGCGCGCGCATGCCTGCGGGGATGCGCGCCGGCACGATATACTCGTCGAGCCGGTGCTCGTTCTCGCCGTCGCCCACGCCGACGCACACCGCCGGGATTCCGCGGCTCAGCGGGATGTTCGCGTCGGTGCTGGCGATGTCGAGCGCGGCGGCGAAGCCTTCGGCGCGGTAGGCCGCCACGGCAGCGCGCACCAGCGCGTGGCTGGCCGGAATGCTGCCCGCCGGCCGGTCGCCGACAGTTTCGAGCGCGAACTCGACGCCCGGC
>CALLYN010001117.1 GCA_937858455.1 uncultured Kouleothrix sp. | reverse complement strand
GGCGCCGCGCTGATCGCCTGGCGCGGCTGAGCGGCGGCAAGGGGCTTGCGGCGCGGGGGCGCAGCGGCTATCTGGCGCGCCGGGGGCGATTAGCTCAGCGGTAGAGCGCTTCGTTCACATCGAAGATGCCGCAGGTTCGATTCCTGCATCGCCCACCATTCCGACCTGCCCTAATCTGCCACTGGCTTGATCGCCTTGAGCTCGTCCGCCATCGCAGTACGGAGCGTGCGGAGGTCGTAGTCCCGCTGCATGTTGAGCCACGACTCGGCGCTGACCCCGAGCAGGCGGCCGAGGCGGAGGGCCATCGCCGGCGTGACCGGGGCCTTCTCGTCGAGGAGGAGGTAGAGCATGCCGCGCGACACGCCGAGGCGTCGCGCGACCTCGGTCTTCGGCAGGCCGAGGCCCGGCAGGACGTCCTCGCGGAGCATCTCGCCGGGATGGGTGGGCTTGAGCCCGGAGAGCAGGGGATTGTCGCTCATCAGTGGTAGTCCTCCGGGTCCACGTCGACGGCGCCCCCGTCGAGCCATCCGAACGTGATCCGCCAGTTGCCGCTGGCATCGACCGCGAAGCGGCCCTTGTCCCGGCCTTTCAGCCCGTGGAACCTGAGGCCGGGCAGGTTCATGTCCTCGGGCTCCATCGCCGCATCGAGCCGCGACGGGATACGCCGGATGCGATCCGCGTTCGGCACCGGCAGCTTCGAGGCGTCGCCCAACTCGGCGAAGCGGCGGAGCGCCTTCGCTCCGGAAGGAACGGATCATGTCTAGTGATACTGGACATCCGGGTGACTGTCAAGCAACGCTGAACACCCCCGAACCACGCTTGCCAGCGGCGGGGCTGTCCCCCTAACCTGCGCCAAAACGGGAGGGCGCCCATGCTGATCGGCAAGGCCGGCAGCGCGTCGACGGCGATCAGCACGGCGGACGCCGCCAGCGTCACTGTGCGGGGGCGGGATCTCTGCGGCGACCTGATGGGGCGGGTGAGCTTCACCGACCATTTCCACCTGCTCGTCACCGGGCGGGAGCCGACCGAGACCCAGCGCTTCTTCCTCGACCTGCTGCTCGTCGCCATCGCCGAGCACGGGCTGGTGCCGACCAACCAGGCGGCGCGGATGACCTATGCCGCCGATCCCGGCGTGCTGCAGGCGGCCGTGGCGGCGGGGATCCTCGGGTGCGGCTCGGTCGTGCTCGGGACCGCCGAGGCCTGCGGGCGGTTCCTCGCTGACGCCCGCGGCAAGGGCATGCGCGCGGAGGTGGCGGCGATCCGCGCCCGGGGCGGCAAGGTGCCCGGCTTCGGGCATCCGCTGCACAGGCCGGTCGATCCGCGGGCGCAGCGGATCATGGCCCTCGCCGAGGAGCGGGGCGCGGCCGGCGCCCATTGCGCCCTGGCGCGGGAAGCGGAGCGGGTGGTGCCGGAGGTCTGGGGAAAGGCGTTGCCGATGAACGTGTCGATGCCGATCGCGGCGGTGCTGCTCGACCTCGAGTTTCCGCCGGCGATCCTGAAGGGGATCCCGATCCTCGCGCGCACCGCGTCGCTCTTGGCGCACCTCGCGGAGGAGAGCGCGAACCCGATCGGCTTCCTGATGGCGGCCAAGGCCGAGGAGGCCGTCGCCTACCGGCCGGACGACGCCTGATGCGCGACCCCGCCGCCGAGACGCTGCCCTGGGAGGCGCAGGCCGCCGCCGACGACGCGGCCTACCGGGCGCAGGTCGGCTACCTGTTCGAGCGGTCGGATTTCTACCGCCACAAGCTCGCCGCGGCCGGGTTTCGCGACGCCGCGGCGGCCGGGGGCCTCGATGCCATCGCGGCGCTGCCGCTGACCGAGAAGGACGAGCTGCGCGCCAGCCGCACCGAGCTGCACCCGATCGGCGCCCACATGGCGGCGCCGATGGCCGAGGTCGCCCGGATCTATTCGACCAGCGGAACCACCGGGACGCCGAGCTACGTGCCGCTGACCGCCGGCGACCTGGCGCAATGGGTCGAGATCTCCGCCCGCTCCTATGCCGCCTCGGGGGTGACGGCGGGCGACCGCCTCGTCTCGACCTACGGCGCCGGGCCGTTCGTGGCGGGCGCGGCACTCGATGCCTTCGCGGCGCTCGGTCTCTGCCACATTCCGGTCGGGCCGGGCAACAGCGACCGGCTGCTGGCGGCGATCGACCGCGCGACACGCGGCACGGCGGTGATCTCATAGAGCGATCATTCACAGATCGCACCGATAACCAGCCTGAACACGCGGCTTTGGCAGCACGAGAGCGCGCCAAACCTCCATTTCAAACAAGCGCTATTGCACTGAAGGAGCAAGCGAATGTCGACCTCGCAACTGCTGCTGGCGGCCGGGCTGATCGTGGCGGCCTACCTGGCCGGGTCGGTGCCGTTCAGCTACCTGGTCGCGCGCGCGCGCGGCGTCGATCTGCGTAAAGTCGGCAGCGGCAACATCGGCGGCGCGAACGTCTGGCGTTCGAGCGGCTTCGGGCCGTTTGTGCTGGCGGCGCTGCTCGACATGCTGAAGGGCATGCTGCCGACCATGGCGGCGCTGCGGCTGCTGCCCGGCCACTTCGCGGCGATCGTGCTGGTGGGCATCGCGGCGATCATCGGCCACACCTTCCCGCTGTTTCTGGGCTTCAAGGGCGGCAAGGCCGTGGCCACCAGCGGCGGCGTGCTGCTGGCGATCTTTCCGCTGCTGGTGCTGTTCGGCGTGGCAGCCTGGGTGGTGGCCTTTTTGATCACGCGGATCTCGTCGGTGGGCTCGCTCACGGCCGCCGCGACCGAGCTGGTAGCGGGCACGCTGTTCTACCTAGGCGGCCGGCTGCCGCTGGCCTATGTGCTGTTCATCTGGGCATGCGCGCTGTTTGTGGTGTACCTGCACCGCGAGAACATCCAGCGGCTGCTCGCCGGCACCGAGAACCGCTTCACCCGGCTGCGCTAGCGCAGGCACAGCTGCGGCGCCAGCCGGCATGCCTGGTCGATGTCGCGCTGGGCAAGCGCGCTGGCGGCCGGCTGGCGCTCGGCCAGCTTCTGGTAGGCGCGCGCGCGGTTCAGCAGGATCACCGCAGCCTGCTCGGAGGACTGGCCCAGCGGCTGGGGCAGCGCCTCGAGCGCATTGGCGTAGGCCGCCACCGCGCCGGCGAAATCGCCCTTGAGGTAGAGCGTATTGCCCAGCGCCTGCCACGTGGCCGCGTCGGCGCTATTCGGCACGTCGGGCGCGGATGGGTCGGCGTCGGGGGCGGGCAGCGCGGCCGAGCCGGCGCTTTCGGCCTGGTCGTAATCTTCGCGGCGAATGTAAGTTTTGTTCAGCGTGGCGAAGAACATCCGCTGCGCCTGCGGGTAGGCCACCAGCGCGGCCGCCAGCAGCGCCGCGCCGATCAGCGCGTAGCCTGCGGCCGGCCGGCGCGGGAACAGCAGCGTGTAGAGCGCATCGGCCAGCGCGTAGGCGCCCCACAGCAGCAGCCCGACATTCAGCGCAGGAATGGGCAGCGCGCCCAACAGCGCCAGCGCCACGGCGAGCAGCCCGGCCGCACCAACAAACCACGGCCAGCGGTCGCGCAGGCTCAGCAGGCGGTGTATCGCCAGCGGCTGAGCCACAAACCAGTAGCCCAGCGGTATGAGGATCGGCAGGCCGCTGAACGAGAGCAGGTAGATCAGCGTGTACACGGCCGGCGGCAGGGCGTTGATCAGGCCATCGCTCCAGCGGTTCTCGGAAGAAATGCAGGCCAGCGCCAGCAGCGCGCCCAGCAGCAGCAGCGCGCCGCTCTTGCTCGGGCCGATAGCCACCCCGCGATCCTCGGCGCGGGTGGGGTTGCCGGCATCGCGCAGGTGCAGCGCAATATCGCGCTGCAGCCCGTTATACCAGCCGGTGATACCGTCGATCCGCAGGTCGCTGCCGTCGGCGGCCTCGAGAAACGCCAGCGAGAACAGTGCCATCGGGCGCTGCCACAGCCGCCGATCGACGCGCACCCAGCGGCGTATGTCGTCCCACTCGATGCGCAGCGCCAGCGCGCCGCGATAATCGTAGCGCGCGATGCCGCGCTCGTCGGTGATCAGGTAGTCGGGCTGCTCGCGCTCCAGCGCGTCGAGCGGGATGAAGAACATCAGCCCCAGCCCCACGAGCGCGTACACCGCCAGGCCCAGCACGCCCAGTGCCAGCACCAGCGCCAGCACATTCCACAGGTTAAAGAACGTCTGCAGCTCGATCAGCGGGCTGTTGCCGATGCGCCGCACCACGGTGCTAGGCGCCACCAGCGCCGCCAGCAGCAGCGTAAGCGGAACCAGCGTCAGCACCAGGCCGCGCAGCTGCGGCAGCAGGCTACGCGGGAAGCGCGCGACATAGCGCTTCTCAGGCTCGTGCTCGAGCAGCCTGCCGATCTCGTCGGCGACCGGGCCAGGGCCAACGCGGCGCTGCCAGGCGCGCAGCGCGTACAGCGCCTGCTCGCGCGCGGCGGTGTAGCGCAGCCTCCGCGAGCCAGCCAGGCTTTCGCGATAGTGCTCAAGCGCCTCGTCGGCAGCGCCCACTGCGGAATCGGCGCGGCCCTGCAGCGCCAGCGCCGCAGCCACGCCGCG
>CALLYN010001116.1 GCA_937858455.1 uncultured Kouleothrix sp. | reverse complement strand
CGTCGAGGCGCGCGAGCGCGCGGCGCAGCGCCTGCTCGGCGCGCTCGTCTATGCGGTCGTCTCGGTATCCCATAGCATCTGTTCCTCTGGGCCTAGCGCCGCCGCCAGCATATGGCGGGCACGGTGCAGGCGGGTCTTGATTGTGCTCTCGGGCAGGCCGGTCACGCGCTCGATCTCCTCGTACGAGAGGTCGTGCCAGTAGCGCAGCACCGTCACCAGGCGGTAGTTCTCGGGCAGCCGCTGCAGCGCCTGCTGCACGCGCTCGCGCCGCTCGTGGCTGAGCGCGCTGCGCTCGGGGCCAGGCTCGGCGCTTGGCAGCGCATACGCCGCGTCGTCGAGCGTCAGCCAGGCGAACCTGCGGCGGCGCAGCCGGTCGATGCAGTAGTTCGAGCCAATCGACAGCAGCCACGTCGAAAACTTGCGCGTGCGGTCGAAGCTGGCCAGCCGCGTATACGCGCGCAAAAATATTTCCTGGCTGGCATCCTCGGCGTCTTCCGCGTTGCCGAGCATGCGATACGCCAGATTATAGACTGCCCCGGCGTAGCGATGCATCAGCTGGCCAAATGCCGCGCGATCGCCCCGCAGCGCCTGGTCGACCCAGCCGATCTCTTCGACCTGCTGATCCATAGAATCTTCCTACCCTGTATACGCGGGCCGGTGCGCAAAGTTTCAGCCGCTACTATAACTTGCAGAACGCTAGCTCTTCGTGTACCATACGAAACGGTTCTCGCAGGCTGGCTACCGCAGCCAGGCGAGAACCGTTTCCCGGCCTATCACGATACTCAGGCAGCTCATACCTGCCGAGGGAGACCGAGCGTGCCAGCTACCTACAATCGCGCGCAAATCCGTGCCGCGCTCGCACAGAACGACCCGGCGCTCAGCTTTTACCTCGATCTCGACACCGGCAATGTGGTGCAGATCAACGATACCGACACCTCGCCCGAAGTCGAGACGCTGCGCAACCAGGTGATGGAGGGCTACGGCGAGCGCTATCGCTACATCCCGGGCGGCAACCCCGCCGCCGACGATGCCGCTGTGGCCGCCTGGATGGAAACCGAAGGGATCTAGCCGGTAGGCCCAAGAACCGAGAGCCAAGAACCCGCTCGGCGCGATGGTTCCAGGTTCTCGGTTCTTGCCTCTGCACACTACTTGTCTTTGTCGTTCAGCGCTACCACGCCGGGCAGCGCGCGGCCCTCGAGCAGCTCGAGCGAGGCGCCGCCGCCAGTCGAGATATGGCCGATCTTGTCGGCCAGGCCCATCTGCTCCACCGCCGCCACCGAGTCGCCGCCGCCGATCACCGTGCGCCCGCCGCTCTCGCTCATCGCCTGCGCCACGCCGCGGGTGCCCTCGGCGAACGGCGCAGCCTCGAAGTAGCCCATCGGGCCATTCCACACCACCGTCTTGGCGCTCTTGATCCGCTCGGCGAACGCCGCCACCGTCTCCGGGCCGATGTCGAGAATGCGCCAGCCATCGGGTACGCTGTCGACGCTCACCGTCTTGCGGTTGGCGGTGGCGCTCATGGCGTCGGCGATCACCGCGTCGGTCGGCAGCAGGATCTCGGCGCTGCGCTCGCGCGCGAACTCAAGGATCTTGTTCACCTCGCCTACAGCATTCCGCTCCACCAGCGAGTCGCCCACCGGGTAGCCCATGGCCAGGAAAAAGGTGTTGGCCATGCCGCCGCCGATCAGCAGGCTGTCGACCAGGCGCAGCAGGTTGGTGATCACGCTAATCTTGTCGCTGATCTTGGCGCCGCCCATGATCGCCACAAACGGCCGCTCGGGGTTTTCGAGCAGGCCGCCCAGCTCGGAGATCTCGCGCTCGAGCAGCAGGCCGCTCACCGCCGGCAGGAAATGCGCCACGCCTTCGGTCGAGGCGTGCGCGCGGTGGGCCGCGCCAAACGCGTCGTTCACATACACATCGCCCAGCCGCGCCAGCTCGCGCGCCATGCTCTCGTCGTTGGCCTCCTCGCGCGCGTCGAAGCGCGTATTCTCGAGCATCAGCACGTCGCCGGGCTTCAGCGCCGCCGCCGCGGCCTCGGCCTCGGGCCCGACCGTCACCGGCACGCTTTGCACCGCGCGGCCCAGCAGCTCGGCAAGGTGCGCCGCCACCGGCGCCAGCCGCAGGCCCTCGACCACCTTGTTCTTCGGGCGGCCCAGGTGCGACATCAGCACCACCGCCGCGCCATGGTCGATCAAATATTGGATCGTCGGCAGGGCCGCGCGCACACGCGTGTCGTCGGTGATCCGGCCGTTCTCCAGCGGAACATTGAAGTCGACCCGCACGAGCGCGCGCTTGCCGGCCCACTCCACATCGCGGATGGTTTGCTTCGCCATATGGCCTCCTCTAGGTTTCACGCATCTAGCGCATCAGAACCGCGCCTATTGTATCATACCGCCCTCGCGCCAACGATTGCTGTTTATTTACTCAGCCCGCATGTTTGATTACGTTCGCGGCGCGGCGAGCGGCAGAATGGTGCTATACTGCGGCCTCGGGGCGGTTTGCATCCAGCAGAAAGGATTTCCTATGGCGCCAGCAGACGGACTGATCGGCCTGTTCGAGGCGATGACCCGGAATATCGAGCAGGATCGCGCGCAGATCAATAGCATCGACCACGGCGACAACGATACCGGCGACAACATGGCGGCAAACTTTCGCCTGATCACCGATACGCTATCGCATACGCTCGGCCCCGCCGGCAACACCGACGATATCGGCGCGGCGCTTGGCCACGCCGCCCAGGTGCTGAAGAAACGCGGCCAGGGCGCCACCGCGCCGATCTACGCCCAGGGGCTGCGCGAGGCCGGCAAGCGCCTGGCCGGCCAAACCAGCTTCTCGCTCGACGACCTGCTGCCGCTGCTCGAAGGACTGCTGGCGGGCGCGCGCCAGGCCAGCGGTACGAAGCAGGGCGATGGCTCGCTGCTCGACGTGCTGCTGCCCGGTATTCTGGCGTATGTGCAGGCCAAGCGCGGCGGCCAATCCGATGTCGACGCGATCCTGACGGCGCTGCTGAACCTGCGGCGCGGCTCGTTCGGCACCGCACAGTCGCCGGTGGGCTATGGCAGGTCGGGCGGAACCGATACCTCGGGCAAGATCGACCCCGGCGCGGCCGGCGCGGCCTCGCTGCTCGAGGGCCTGTTCGGTGCCCTGCTGCGCGGCGTGCTCAGCCAGGCTGGCGGCGCAGCCTCCCAGCCACCGGCGCAGGCGCCAGACCCGCAACCGAACAACCAGCCCGGCGACGGAACGCCGCTGCCGCTGCCCGGCCTCCCCAGCGGCCTGGGCGACTTGCTGGGCCAGCTGCTGGG
>CALLYN010001115.1 GCA_937858455.1 uncultured Kouleothrix sp. | reverse complement strand
GACGCGTTGCTGGCGCGGCTCGGGCTGGCCAGCCGGCGCGACCAGCTTGCGCGCAACCTGCCGTACGGCGACCAGCGCAAGCTCGAGATCGCCCGCGCGGTGGCGCTGCGGCCGAAGGTGCTGCTGCTCGACGAGCCAAACGCCGGCATGAACCCGGCCGAAACCACCGAGCTGCTCGGGCTGATCCGCGCGCTGCGCGACGACCTGCGGATTACGATCGTGATGGTTGCGCACGATATACCACTGGTGATGAACCTGTGCGAGCGCATCCAGGTGCTGAACTACGGCCGGCTGATTGCCGAGGGCGACCCGCACGCCGTGCGCACGAACCCCGAGGTGATCGCGGCGTATCTCGGCCAGCCGGCCGAGGCTGTCGGTAGCCTGCCGGCTGTCGAAGCCCCACTCCCTAGCCCCTTCCCCGCGCGCCGGGAGGGGGAATAGGTGTGGCGTGGGCGGCGCTGCGCAGGCGCCGCCAGCGTGTTTGAGAACCGAGCATTTGGCGAACAGGAAGCCGCTGCACGAGCATGCTAGAGATAGATAACATCCACGTCGCCTACGGTGGCATCCGCGCGCTGAACGGCGTATCGCTGCGGGTTGGGCCGGGCGAGCTGGTGGCGCTGATCGGCTCGAATGGCGCCGGCAAAAGCACCACGCTGCGGGCGATCTCGGGGCTGCTGCGCTCGCGCCAGGGCCGCATCGTCTACGACGGCCACGACATCACCCGCGCCGCCACCGACCGGATCGTGGCGCTGGGGATTTCGCACTGCCCCGAGGGCCGGCGGATCTTTGGCGGCCTGAGCGTGCGCGAGAACCTGGTGCTCGGCGCGGTGCGGCGCAAGGGCGCGCTCGAAGAAGATCTCGGCCGCGTGTATACGCTGTTCCCGCGCCTGCGCGAGCGGCTAGCCCAGGCCGGCGGCACGCTCTCGGGCGGCGAGCAGCAGATGCTGGCGATCGGCCGCGCGCTGATGAGCCGCCCGGCACTGCTGTTGCTCGACGAGCCCTCGCTCGGCCTGGCGCCGCTGATGGTCGAGCATATCTTCAACGTGGTGCGCGAGCTGAAGCGCCAGGGCACCACGATGCTGCTGGTCGAGCAGAATGTACACCACGCGCTCGACGTGGCCGACCGGGTGTATGTGATGGAGACCGGCCGGATCACGCTGGAGGGGCCGGCCGCCGAGCTGCGCCGCAACCCGCAGGTCGAGCGATCGTATCTCGGGCGCTAGCAGGTTTGCAACTTAGCAAGTTGCAGGTTTCCGACCGCCGCACACCGATACCGAAGCAAGGAGCGCTCGGCCGAAGACGGAGCGCGCCAACTGCGTAAGCTATACATACGTTATGAGCTTGCTTTACTACTTTATCCAGCAGCTCGTGAATGCCCTGAGCATCGGCAGCCTGTACGCGCTGATGGCGGTGGGCCTGGCGATGGTGTTCGGCATCCTGCGGCTGATCAACTTCGCCCACGGCGATATGATGATGGTGGCGGCCTACCTTGCGGCGTTCGCGCTGTTCGCCGGGCTGCCGCTGGGCCTGGCGCTGCCGCTGATGATCGTCGGCACGGTGCTGATCGGCCTGCTGATCGAGCGCGTGGCCTACCGGCCGATCCGCGGCGCGCCCGACGTGGCGGCGCTGCTTAGCTCGTTCGCGGTTGGCCAGATGCTGCAGAACGGCACGCTCTTGTGGATGCGGCGGATTGGCCGCCCCGACCAGATCGCGTTTCCCGCGCCGGCGCTGCTCAGCGGGGTGTTCGCGTTCGGCCCGATCACCGTGCCGCGCCTCAACGTCGTGAGCCTGGTGTCGGGCGTGGTGCTGCTGGTGCTGCTGTCGCTGTTCGTCACCCGCACGACGCTGGGCCTCTCGATGCGCGCCGCCGCCGAAGACCTCGACGCGGCGCGGCTGATGGGCATCAACATCAACCGCGTGGTGGCCAGCGCCTTCGCGATCGGCTCGGGGCTGGCGGCGGTGGCTGGCCTGCTGTTCGCGGTGCAGGCCGGCCAGATCAACCCGTACATGGGCTTCTCGCCGGTGCTGAAGGCGTTTATCGCCGCGGTGATCGGCGGCTTCGGCAGCATCGCCGGGGCGGTTGTGGGCGGCTATGCGCTCGGCACGCTCGAGGTGCTGCTCACGGCCCTGCCGGGCATCGGCGATATCCTGCCCGCCGGCATGGTGTCGCCGGCTACACAGGCCGCGCTGCGCCAGTGGCTGCCAAGCTCGCTGGCAGGCTACCGCGACGCGTTTGTGTTCGTGGCGCTGATCCTGATGCTGCTGTTCCGCCCGAACGGCATCCTCGGCAAGCGCGGCCGCGACGAGATGTAGACCAAGAGCCAAAAAGCACCAAGGATGAAGTACAGGCTACCGCAGGTTCGATCCGAGTTTTCAGGACGAAGGACAAAAGACAGAAGATGAAACAGCGCCGTCTTTCGTCTTTCGTCAAACCCGGTTTGGATGTGTGATAGCCTGCACCAAGGATACGATGTTCGTTTGGTCGTTGATCTGTGCTTATCGGGCCCGACGCGAGGAAATAGAGAGTGATGAACACCCGCCGCCTGCTCGGCCCGCTGGCCGCCATTCTGCTCCTCGCCGCGCTGCTGGCCGCGCTGCAGGCCGCCGGCCTGGCGTTCTGGCAGGGCCTGTTCGTCAATATTGGTCTGTTCCTCATCCTGGTGCTGAGCCTGAACCTGGCGAACGGCTTCACCGGCGTGTTCTCGCTTGGGCACATCGGCTTCATGGCGCTGGGCGCGTACGGCTCGGCCATCCTCACGCTGCCGCTGCGCGAAAAGCAGAGCTACCTGCCGAACCTGCCGGCCTGGCTGGCCGGCGTGCACCTCGACATGGTCGTCGGCGGCTTCCCGCTGGGCTTCCTGCTGGCCTCGCTGATCGCCGCCGGGCTGGTGGCGCTGGTGGCGCTGCTGGTGGGCCTGGTGCTCATGCGGCTCTCGGGCCACTTCGTGGCGGTGGCGACGCTCGGCTTCCTGGTGATCGTGCGGGTGATCCTGTTCAACGCCGACGCCTTCACGCGCGGCTCGCGCACCTTCTCGAACGTGACGCCCTACACCAACCTGTGGTGGGTGTGGGCCTGGGCGATCGCCACGCTGTACGTGGTGTGGCGGCTGAAGGAATCGCCGTTTGGCCGCGCCATGCTGGCGCAGCGCGAGGATCGGCTGGCGGCCCAGGCGATCGGCATCGCGGTGATGCCGCCGCGCCTGCTGGCGTTTGTGATCAGCGCGTTCTTCACGGCGGTGGCCGGCGCGCTGTACGCCCATTTCATTACCTCGTTCTCGCCCACGGTGTTCTATTTCGACCTGACCTTCCGCGTGGTGACGATGCTGGTGATCGGCGGCATGGGCTCGGTGAGCGGCTCGGTGCTGGGCGTGGTGTTTGTGCTGGCGCTGGCCGAGTTGCTGCGGCGCCTCGAGGATGCCACGCAGCTCTTCGGCATCAGCCAGTCGGTGCTGGCGCTGATTTTTCTGCTGGTGATTATCTTCCGGCGCGAAGGGCTGCTCGGCCAGCGCGAGATCGCGCTCGACCGGCTGTTCGCGCGGCGCGCGCGCTAGGCCGGAACCGCCGGCCGCGCCAGCCTTCTCGATGGTCGTCGATCTGCGGGATGCTTGTGCTCGGCGCGCGAGCGCCCACACCAGATCAGATGTTGCGTCATTTGGAAAGGAACGCACCATGAGAATCAGATTCCTACCAATCCTGTTCGCCCTGGCGCTGATGCTGGCGGCATGCGGCGGCGCGGCGGCGCCGGCTGCCTCGGGTGGGGCGGCCGCGCCTACCGCT
>CALLYN010001114.1 GCA_937858455.1 uncultured Kouleothrix sp. | reverse complement strand
CACAGCGCGTGTCTCGAATGTGGGCAGCGCTCTCTCGGCGCAATCCGCGGCCCAGCCTGCAATCGCCCTAAGCGACTCCATGGTCAGCGTGAAATATCTGGACTCACGAGCCATCCGGCTGCTCCTCTGCGGCATTGATAGTGTTGGACGCCGCTGGCGTGCGGCCGAACGTGCGGATGTTGCCGATAGAGCGAGCATCCACAGATGGCACCGATTGCACAGATAATGCTCGTGTCTCCGCCAACGATTGGCCTGGATTGAACAATTCGTTCACTTTGCGATGGGCATGATACACCAACAACAAGCGGTAGACAACCCGGCCGCGCTCGTCCAAGTGCATTTGTATCGCTCGAAGCGAAGAAATGCCATGTCATGCTGAACGAAGCTCCGCTCCCACGACGCCGAATCATCGAGGGAGTGAAGCTTCGCTCAACATGACAATGAAGTACAAGGAAACTTTGTTTACAAAGTAATGAGCCTATCGGCGGCGTGGCGTCTGCGCGCATGGTATGTTCGCTGGCGCTCTAGCGCGCGCTGGCGAGGCCCTGCAGCTCGAACACCTCGGCCAGCAGTTCGTATGAGCGCCGGCGCAGCGCGTGGTCTGCGATGCTGGTCACAATCGTCAGCTCATCGGCCCCAAGCCGGGCCGCCAAGT
Source organism: uncultured Kouleothrix sp. (assembly GCA_937858455.1). GTDB lineage: Bacteria > Chloroflexota > Chloroflexia > Chloroflexales > Roseiflexaceae > Kouleothrix. The sequence continues at coordinate 9,513 of CALLYN010001114.1, read as the reverse complement.
CGCTCAGCTCGCGCTGCACCCGCGCCGGGCTGCCGTAGACTGTGGTGAACACGCGCAGCTTCTCCTGATCTTCGGGCGTGAACGTGTAGGCGCGCGCCTCTTCGATCGTGGGCGGCGCGCCGCGCTCGCCGTTGATGCGCCGCAGCGCCGTCAGGTCGCCGGCGAGCTTGAGACCCTCGGCCAGATCGTCGGTCTCGGCGCAGATCACCGACACGCTGGCCAGCGCGTGCGGTTGGGCGAAGTACACGCTGGGCTGGAAGCCGGCCTTGTAGGCGCGAATCGCCGGCGCGGCCTCGCCGGGGCTGAAGTGATAGGCGGCCGCGAAGCCGCGCCCGCGCTCGGCGGCCAGCTGGGCGCTGCGCTGGCCGGAGCCAAGCAGCCAGATCGGTGGAAACGGCACGCCTTCCGGCGACGCGATCACGTCGCGCAGCGGGTGGTCGGTGGGGAACGGCGATGGCGCCACCTCGGCGAAACCCTCCAGCTCGGCCACCAGCCGCGCGATGTCGTCGGCCGCGCCCAGCGCCGTCTCGCTGCCGCGCAGCGCCAGCGCGGTGCGCGGATCCTGGTTCGGCGCGCGGCCGATCCCCAGGTCGATGCGCCCAGGCGCCAGGGCCTCGAGCGTGCGAAATAGCTCGGCGACCTTCAGCGGCGCGTAGTTGGGCAGCAGCACGCCGCCCGAGCCGACCCGGATGCGCCTGGTCAGCTGGGCGATCACGCCGATCAGCACCTCGGGTGCCACCGCCGCCAGGCCGGGGAAGTTGTGGTGCTCGGCCAGCCAGTAGCGCTCGTAGCCCAGCTCGTCGGCCAGCTGCGCAAGCTCGAGCGTGTTCCGGATGGCCTGCTCGCCCCCTCCGTGCGCGGGGAGCGGCATCAGGTCTAGGATTGAGAGTGGGATTGGCATAAATGCTCGTTCTTCCTTGATTATTTTAGGACTTACGCAGTTGGCGACCTCAGCCTTCGGCAGAGCGGTACTCTATCTCCATATCGTGTCCATTTTCCGCGCGGAGCGCGGAAAATGGACACAGAAGATGAGCAAGTACCATGCTGCCGCAGGCTCAATTCCGTACCGTGAGAAAGCCGAAACACGCAAGTGCCTAACTCCTATTCTTATTGTGTTGCACAACGTGGCGAAGCCACGTTGTGCAACACAATCTATACGTGATCAAGCGAAAGCGTATCAAACAAACGCGGCCTCAAGGCGCAGGTGCCTAGGGGCCGCGTTTGGCGCGTAGGGGGTACGGCTTTCTGTCAGGGCGTGGCGCGGTCGAGCACATACACGGCGTAATCGCAGATGCCGCTGCGGATGGGGTAGTTGCGGCGCACAGCGAAGAATGGCGCCAGCAGCGCGCGGTACTCGGCGTCGGTGCGAATGTAGCCGCCGCGATCGAGCCAGTGCATCAGGTGCCCGGCCACATTCCACGGGCTGGGCGGCGGGATATCCTCCATCACCAGGAGTGTCGCGCCCGGCGTCAGCACGCGGTGCAGCTCGGCCACAGTAGCGCGCACCAGCGCGTCGGGCATGTGGTGAAACACCCCCAGCACCAGCGCCGCGTCGAAGCGGGCTGTGGCCAGGCCAATCGCCGCCCCGCTGGTCACGGCGAAGCGGCCGGGGTAGTGCGCGCCGGCAAAGCGCACATAGTACGCTGCCAGATCCACGCCGGTGTAGTGCGCCGACGGGAAGCAGGGCGCGAACTCGCCAGTGCCGCAGCCGAAGTCGAGAAACTCGCGCTGCCCGGCGTCGCGCCAGGGATCGAGCTCGCGCGCGATTGCCGCTTTTTCGCCGCGAAAACCGTTCTCCACAATGCGGCGCAGCACATTCCAGGTCTGCGGGTTCTCCGACACGCGGTCGAGCACGTCTTCAAGCATAGAGCACCATCATAGTCAGGCGGGGCGCTGGGCGCGCAGAATAATCGACAGTCCGATCGGGAAGCCGCCGCCGCGCGCAAGCCAGGCTGCTTCGGTGGCGAGCGGCCAGCTGAGCGCCTGGTTGACCAGCGGCCTGGGCAGCACGAGGTCGGAGCTGCCATGCTCGAAGACCGGCAGCGCGCGCTCGAGCAGCCGCTGCGCCAGCGGCAGCGGAAACAGCAGCGAGTTGATGTACGAGCAGCGTTCGACCACCAGCCCGCCAGCTTCGAGCAGCGCGCGCGCTTCGGCGCTGGTGTAGCGCCGGCGCGTATGCACGGCCCGATCGTGGTTGCCGCGCAGAAACTCGTAGGCTGGCAGGCGTATGAGCAAGCGCCCGCCGGGCTTCAGCACCCGGCAGGTTTCGCTCAGGGCCTGCTGTTCGTCGGGCACGCCGCGGTGGTACAGCACGTCGAACGACGTCACCAGATCGAAGCTGGCGTCGGCGAAGGGCAGGTCGAGCACCGACGCGCGCGAGAGCGCCCCTGGCAGGCGCCGCAGGCCGAGCGTCAACGCGGTCGCGGCGATATCGATGCCGACGACGCTGCCATAGCGCGTGAGAAAGCGCGCGTTGCCGCCGGTGCCGCAGCCGGCGTCGAGAATGCGCAAATTCGGCTGGTTGGCGTAGACGTCGTCGAGCAGCGCGGCCACAATTGCGCGCATCCCCCGGTACCACCAGTGGCGGTCTTCGACCGCCGCCATCACTTCATACTCAACTTGTTCCATAGCTCGTGCGTTGCACCGGCCGGTATTTGCCGGCCGGGCGCTAGGCAGTGTACCAGAAGGCGTGGGCATCGGCAAATAGCGCGGCCGGCTCCGATTGACGAACCGCGCCGGGGCGCATACACTACAGAATATACCTGTTCTTGGCAGATGGCGGTTACGATGATGCTTCGATATCAGCGCAAATTGCGCGCATACAGGGGTAGCGATGAAATTATCACCGGAAAAAGTCGAGCAGCTTGCGGCGGCGCTGATCGATCAGCTCGCCGAGATCGACGGCGTGCTGTTTAAGGGCGATGACAGCCAGCTGCGGCTGGCAGCCCAGCAGATCATCGCCGACGAGCTTATGGTCGAAGAGCGCCTCGACGCCGAGATCCACAAGATGCTGCAGGCGTTTAAGTACGAGATCACCATGGGCCGTATGAGCTACGACGAGCTTTTCAAGAAAACCAAGCAGCGCCTGATCCGCGATCGGAAGCTCACGATGTGATGCTAGCCTCGCGCGACGCCTGGCTTGCAACGAGGAGTGCGAGGGGCTATGCCCTTCGCGCACCTCGACCCAAAAAAAGCAATTTCGGGGGCGGCAAAGCCACCCCCGAACCCTGCGCTGAGAATGTGCCGGCGTGATAACCCGATCAGCGCTCGCGCCCAGGCACCACGCCACGCCGCCGCATTAGCATAATCAGCGCGTGATCGCGCCAGAACAGCATCCAGCGCACCAGGAAATACACCGCTCGGTACAGCCGCCCGCGCCGCACGAAATCGTAATCGACCAGCGCCACGTGCGGGTCGGCGCCGCCTACCAGCATCAAGTTATGCGAGCGCAGCAGGTTGCGCCGCACCAGGAAGCTCCACAGGCGGTGTGGCAGCCGGGCCAACGCCCGATCGCGCGCGCGCTCGGCGGCGCTGGCGCTCGAGCGGCCATACAGATCGGGCATGCCGCCGGTGCTGCGGTAGAACGCCAGCGAGCGCCGGATGATCTCGCGCAGCTCGACGGCGATGATGTCGCGCTCGCTCGCGCTCAGCGCCTGGTAATCCAGCCCGAACAGCGTTTGTGCGTCGTGCAGGAATGGCTGGAGCACCAGCACCTGCGCCTTCCCGGCACTGTCGCGCGCAACGACATAGTAGCTAGGGATGGTGTGGCGCTTGCCCAGGCATTCGGCGTAGCGCTCGGCTGCGGCGCGCATCGCCTGGGCATGCGCCACGGCGCTGGCGGGCGTGCCGCCCAGATCGCTCTTCAGCTTCACCACGAATTGCTGATCGTCGGTACGATACACCTCGGTTTCGTTGCCGCCCGCGATACGCGCCAGCTCGAGGTCGCGATCGATCGGGGCGAACACTTCGTCGGCATATGTGATCATTCCGCCGCATTCCCTCGCTGCTTCAACTTGATACTGTGTAGTAGACGCGCCGCAGCGCCGGCAGGTTGCGCTTCAGCGCGCGGCAAGCCGGGCGTACAGCGCTTCGTGCTGCGCCGCAATCGCCTCCCATCCGAACTGCTGGGCCAGTGCCTGTGCGCCGCTTGCCAGCCGCTGGCGCTGGCGTGCATCGGCGGCGAGCATAGCGATCGCCTGGGCCAGCGCTGCCGGGCGCTCGGGCGGCACCAGCAGCACATTCGCGCCGTCGGCCAGCGGCGCTGGGGCCGCGCCTGCCGGCAGCGTAGTAATCGTCGGCAGGCCGTGCGCCAGCGCGGCCAGCAGGCTGCCACGCCGGAACGACGCTCCGTCGCTGTACGGCAGCGCGGCTATGTCGGCGGCCAGCAGGTGCGCCGACACTTCGGCGGCCGGGCAGTGGCCGGTGATAAGCACGCGCGCGCCGAGTCCAAGCGCGTCGATCTGCCGCTGTATGGTCGTGGCGTACGCGCGATCTTCTGGCGCGCTGGCCGCGCCGCCCACCACCAGCAGCCGCAAGGCGCCGGGCAGTATCGCCAGCGCGTCGAGCAGCGTGCCGAGCCCTTTGGTGCGCGAGATCAGCCCGAAATAGGCCACAAGAGTCTGCTCTTCCGGTACGCCAAGCCTGGCGCGCCAGGCCGCGCGGTCGAAGCCTGCAGGTGGAGCCACCGCGATGTTGCTGCCGATCGGGATGATCTCGGGCGGCGCGCCACGGCCGAGCAGCCGCGCGGCACCGGCCGCGTCGTCGCCGTTGGTTGCTACCACGGCATCCGCATCGGCCAGCAGGCGGCGTGTAACCCAGGCGCGCACCGGGCCGGCTTTGGGGAACAGGTATGGCTCCAGCAGGTCGTGCGCCGTCACGGCGATGCGCGGGCGTGCGGCCATGCGACGCAGCCGCCAGGGCAGCAGGTTGATCGCCGGGTGCATGGCGTACGCGCCGGTCTGGTATTGGATATGCAGCACATCGGGCCTGGTGGCGGCGAGCGCCGCAAGTACGGCGGCGTGGCTGCGCCAGCCCCAGCCGGATTGTGGCCTATGGAATACGGCCTGCACGCCGCTCAGGGGTACGGCGCGAAACGTACCGCCGGCGATGCTGAGGACGACGACGCAGTGCCCACGGCTCACGAGCGCCAGCCCAAGCCGCTGGGTGTAATCGCCGATCCCGCCGGGGTCGGGCGGGTATTCGCCGCTCAGAAGCGCGATCTGCATAGCGGGCCAGTTTAGAACGCGCGCCCGAGCAGCCGTTGCGTAATCGCGCGGATCTCGGCCACCGGGGCGCTGTCCGGCAGGCTACCGAGCGCGCTCAGCGCCTGGCGATGGTAGTGCGCCGCCACATCCTCAGTGTACTCTCGCGAGCCGGCCTGGCCGAGAATATCGAGAATCTGGCGAGCCGCAGCGTCGCCGACCTCGGGCTGGCCGTACAGCTGCGCCAGCTGGCCGCGCGCCTCGGCGGCGCCCAGCGCGTGGATGACGGGCAGGCTGAGCTTGCGGCGGTAGATATCGGCGGCGAAGGGCTTGCCAGTGACCTCCGGGTCGCCCCAGATGCCCAGCACGTCGTCTTGCACCTGAAAGGCCAGCCCCAGGTTCTGGCCGTAGTCGAACATCGCGTGGGCGGCGCTGGCACTGGCCCCGCCCACCAGCGCGCCAAGCCCGGCGGCCGCGGCGATCAGCGCGGCGGTTTTGCGGCTGATCATCGCCAGGTAGTCGGCCTCGCTGATCGCCAGATTTCCCTCGAAGCGCAGATCGAGGAACTGGCCTTCGCAGATCGTCAGGATCGTCTGGTCGAAGCGCTTGAGCACCTCGAGCACCAGCTCGGCGGGCAGGCCGGCCGCGCTCAGCCGGTGCAGCGCCAGGTGTGCCACGGTGAACATGCCATCGCCGGTATTAATGCCCTGCGCCAGGCCCCACAGCTTCCACACGGTCGGGCGGCCGCGGCGCGTGTCGCTGTTGTCCTCGATATCGTCGTGGATCAGCGAGAAGTCGTGGATCAGCTGGATGGCGGCTGCGAGCGGCAGCGCCTGGCGTGCGTCGCCGCCGGCAGCCTGGCAAGCCAGCAGCGTCAGGTAGGGGCGCAGCAGCTTGCCGGGGTCGACATTCGCCGGCGCCAGCGTTTCGTCGCGCCAGCCGAGCTGGTATTGCTGCATGGCGTAGAACTCGGCGACGCGCGCTTCGGCCTCGGGAAATGCTGCGCGCATTTCCGCCTGGATCAGTGCTCGAATATCGGCTTGTGACATCGTTTATTCCATTACTATTATTAATAGTAAAACGACATAGAAATTATTCAATTGAATAATTACGCGCGCAATAGTATGACAAATGCTTGTAATCTTCTAGTAATCTTATGTAACCCGCTAGTAATCAAAGATGCTTGTCGATCGCCAAGCAAACTAATACACTACATACGCGGGCCGCAAATAAACTTGCACTACACTCGAGTAAAGCCACAACGGCCCACGTTATCAACAGTGCAAATCGGCGGACACGCCATTTGAAAGGAGCTCCTCCTATGCCGCTCAACATGCGCTTTCGTTTCAGCCCGACAAAGGACGGCCTTGTCAAAGTGCTGGGTCCGCTCGAGACCGATATCATGCAGATCATCTGGCAGGATGAGCGCAGCACCGTGAAGAAGGTTCACCGCAAACTCTCGCAGCAGCGCGACATCGCCTACACCACGGTGATGACGACCATGAGCCGCCTGGCCGAGAAGGGCGTGCTGAACCGCCACCGCGAGGGCCTGGCGTATGTCTACACCCCGGCGATCACCGAGGACGATTTCGTGACGATGGTCGTTCAGCAGGTGCTCGATGGCCTGCTGGACGACTACAGCGAGACCGCGATCGATTACATGGTCGATTACCTTGCCCGCCGCAACCCGAGCGAGCTGCGCCGGCTTCAGAAAGCGCTGCAGGCCCGCGTCGCCGCTTGAAGAGACCCCGACCCCGAATGACACGACGACAAGATGACAGTTTTTCTCTCCTGGACTGTCATCTTGTCACCCAGTGATCGCGTCATTGCCCACCAGATCGCCCCATAGGTCGTATTCCAGCGCCTGTGTTACTCGCACCCTTGCGAAGCTGCCTACTGGCGCGCTACCCCAAGCAAACACTTGCCCATCGACCTCAGGCGCGTCGCGGAACGAGCGCCCAACAATCAGCGGCTTGCCGTTTTCCGAAGCGCCCTGCCCTTCCACCAGCACCTTGAGCGTACGGCCTTGCCAGCGCAGGTTGCGCGCCAGCGACACGCGCTGCTGAAGCTGCATAACCTCGTGCCAGCGCCGCTCGATCACGCGATCGCGCACCTGGCCAGGCAGCGTCGCGGCAGGCGTGCCGGGCTCTTGCGAGTAGCGAAACACGCCGACGCGGTCGAGCTGCACGTCTTCGAGAAACGCCAGCAGCGCCGCGAACTCTTCGCGCGTCTCGCCGGGGAAGCCGACAATAAAGGTCGAGCGCAGGGCGATATCGGGCATGGCCGCGCGCAGGTCGCGGATAATGCCGCGTGTGCGGTCGGTGTCGGGCGGGCGGCGCATGCGGCGCAGCGTGGCGGGGTCGGCGTGCTGGAGCGGCATATCGAGGTAGGCGCAGATCTGCGGGCGCGCGGCCATCGTGGCGATCAGCCGCTCGGAGATGCCGTGCGGGTAGGCGTACATCAGCCGCAGCCAGGTATCGGCCGGCAGCACCTGGCACAGCTCGTCGAGCAGCGTCGCCAGGCCGTCTTTCAGCCCGAGGTCGCGGCCATAGTCGGTGAGGTGCTGTGCCACCAGCACAAGCTCTTTCACACCCTGAGCGGCCAGCTCCTGGGCTTCGCCGAGGATCGCGCCAAGCGCCTTGGAGCGCATATCGCCCTTGAACGACGGGATGGTGCAGAACGCGCAGCGCAGGTTGCAGCCGTCGGAGATCTTCAGGTAGGCCGACGGGCCTTCGGCGTGGCGGCGGATCGGCGCGGTGCGCCAGTCGGCGTAGGCGCCCGGCACGGCCAGGTCGGGCGATAGGCCGAGCGGGATCTCGGCGGTGGCGGATGCCGGGGCTGGTGTAGGTAGCGCGCTCGGCGCGGCCGCGCCTGCCGTGAGCGGAATGACCTCGGCCCATCCGTGGCCGCTGCCGTTTGCCGGGCGGCTGCCCTGCGTATTTGCCGGCTGGTTTTCGACGAGGTCGCCAATCTTCATCCACTCGCGGGTGCTGAGGATGGCGTCGACGCCGGGGACGGCCCCCACGAGTGAGCCGTGGCTCTCGGCCATGCAGCCGGCGGCGATCAGGCGCTGGCCCGCAGACTTGCCGGCGGCCATATCGCGCAGCACGCCGAGCGTCTCGTCGCGCGCGGCGGCGATAAAGCTGCATGTATTGACGATCAGCACATCGGCCTCGGCCGGCGCGGCCACCGCAGTATGGCCTTGGGCCGCCAGAATGCCGCCCATGCCCTCGCTGTCAACGGCGTTTTTGGGGCAGCCCAGGGTGATAATATGGTATTTCATAACTCCGGGGAGCCAGGGGCTAGGAGCCAGGGCTTTCTGATGCCTGGCGGCTAGCTCTTAGCGGTAATTCGTAAACTGCAGCGCCACAGAAAATTCGTCCTGGCGCTCTTTCACAAGCTTGATCACACTCTGCAGCTCGTCGCGGCTTTTGCTGCTGATGCGCAGCGCGTCGCCCTGGATGCGCGGCTGCACCTTCGGGAAGCTATCGCGGATGAGCTTTTGCAGCTTCTTGACGACATCGTCGGGGATGCCCTGCTGGAGCGTAGCCACCTGGCGCACGCGCATCCCGCCGATCTCTTCGGCGGCGCCCCACTTGAAGATCTTCAGCGAGAGATTGCGGCGCAGCGCTTTGGTTTCAAGAATATCGCGCACGGCGTCGACGTGGATCTCGGAGCCGGCGGTGATCGACAAGTCCTTGTCGTTCAGCACGATCTCGGCCTTGCTGTCTTTCAAGTCGTAGCGCGTGCGCACTTCGCGCTGGGTCTGGTCGACGGCGTTCACCAGCTCTTGCCGGTCGAACTCCGAGACGATATCGAAGGTGCTTTCTGCAGCCATTGCGGGCCTCGTGAGTTGTAGGGGCGGCGCCATCGGCGCGCCGGCGTCTGCAAGCGTTTGTGTCGGCCGGGCCGTACCCCGCGCCAAAGCCGGGCGCTAGTATAGCACACAGCACAAAAGCCTACCCACGGCGGGGTAGGCCAGGGGCGCGGGCGATGGCGGCGATCAGCGCGGCGGCCAGCTAAACGTGATCACGTCGCCGGGGTTGGCGGTGCAACACTGGCGCTGGCCGTTCACCACCACCGACACCACCGAGGCGTTGCCGGCGCGCACCCAGAAATCGCGCTGGGCCTTGAATTGCGGCAGCGACTGGCCGGCGCCCAGCACCTTGCGAAAGACCGTCTGGCCGTCGACCTTGATCTCGAGCCACGACCCGGCGTTCGTGCCAGGGTCGACGCTCACCTCGGCCACGATCGGCGCGTCGGGCTCGGCGGGCGTGGCGGTAGGCGCGGCGCCAAGCGGCACGCCGCCGGC
>CALLYN010001113.1 GCA_937858455.1 uncultured Kouleothrix sp. | reverse complement strand
ACTACCGTCGACCGTTTCTTTGCCGTCGTTGCCGGCGGCGGCGATCACCCTGGTCGATTGTTGATCTAGGAGGTTGCACACGGCCTCGAATGGCTCGATCAAGAGTGGAATTTTGTCGGCCATGCTTTCGTACACATTTGCCCAGAACGGATCCTCATGAGCGAGCAATTCGAGCAGCACTGTGTCGGTCGGCGGAAATTCAAAAAATAGGCTGGCGTTGACGAGCACAACCGCGCCTGTATTCTCGAGGGCGAAGTTGGCGGCGCGCTCAAAACCGCGCGTGATTGTTTCAAGCGTGCCTACACCGTATGGGTTCAGCACCTCTACCAGGTGCAGCCGCGCGGCCGGCGCGATCCGGTTGATGATGCTGGCCACGAACAGGCCATGATCGCTCATGACATAATCATGGTCGGGCAGGAACGTGTTGGCGAGCTCGAGCAAGTGGCTGTAGCCGGCATATTCGATCCGTGGCGCATCGTAGATGTAGCCGAGCGCGCCGTTTGGCCCGATCAGGTTGTCGAGTAGACGGTTATACGGCGTGTCGTCCGGCTGTGCGTTGGTGTTGCTAAGTGGCTCGTCGACCCACTTGCGATACGCGCGCTTCAGATCGACCTCGCACGGCGCGGTGTCGAGAATAAAGATGTTGGCACAGGCGCCGCGCTCGGCCAGGGTTGTTTCCAGCCCAAGCTCGGCGGGTAGCTCGACTGGATTGAGCTGTAGTGTTGAAATAGTCGCCGGGTCAGGTGGCACTGGCCTGCTGCCAGGCCCGCCCGAGCCGTCGGGCTCGGGCGCGCCGCCAGAAAACCAGTTGGCCGTGGCCTGGCGAATGCGAAAAGCGCCCTGGCCGTATGGCAAATCGCGGATCTTGTCGTTGATATGAGCTAGCAGAACTAAGAACTCAAGCTCATCCCGCCGCTCGGGCTCGACGACACGCGCGAACGCCAGCGAAAACCTCTGGAGCTGGCCCTCGGGCCTGCGCTCGCCGCGATTAAACGTCACAACCCGGTCGGGGTCGAATTGGATTGCGTCGAATGGAATGATATCCGCAAAGAGATTATGCCGCTCCTTGATCTGGCCAATAATGTTCCTCGGCGTCAGATTCTCGTCGTGCTCGATATACAGCGCGAACTCATTCGGCGCGAAGTGTACGCGGTGGCGTAGCTGCTGGTTTGGGTCATACGCTTGAGTCATACATGCTTTCCTTTCACGTGGGTTATGCCAACACGACTTGAACATGCGACATGGAGCATGGACAAAAGGCAGAAGACCAAGGACGAATAGCGCGGTCGCCCGTCCTTCGTGCAGCCTTGACGGATCTCTCGACCGCTTTGGTATTACTCACCCGACAATGGCCGTGGGTCGCCGGCCAGCTGGAACGCACCCCAGAAGGCCGGATGCAGATCAGGCGCGTCGGCGTGGATTGCCCGTTGCGCGGCACGCAGGGCTGCCGTCTTCGATGCCCCGGCGTGTAATGATGTATACAGGCGCTGCATAAAATCGGTCGTCAGCGCGTCAGGGATCTGCCACAGGCTGGTGATCAGCGCGCCCGCGCCGGCGTACAGGAAGCCGCGCCCCAGGCCGATCAGCTCGTCGCCGGCGGCCACGTGCGCGCGGCCAGTCTCGCAGGCGCTGAGCGTCACCAGCTCGTAGCTCAGATCGTGCTGCAGCAGGTCGTCGGTGTAGAGCTGCCCGTCGCCAAGCTCGATATACGAGAGATCCGGCTGGTCGAGCCGGTGCTGGCCGTGGGCGGCGATGTGCAGCAGCTGTGTTGGCGGGCTGCCCAGGCGCGCGCGCGTCGCCGCGCTTTCGGCGTGGATCTCGCCGCCAAACAAATCGTGGACGATCCGCGCTTCGGCGAGCGTCTGGCTGAGCCGCCCTTGCCAGGAATGGCACAGTACTCGCGCGCCGGGCGCACGCTGGGGCGGGCGCCGCGTCAGCAGGCCGGCCGCCGGAAGCACCACAACTTCGCGGCGCTCGATCGCGTAATGCTCGCCGTCGTACAGCAGGTGGAATGGCAGGTAGTGCAAGGCGCCGTACGGCACGACAATCAGGCGCTCGATGCCGCCCCAGCTGCCCGCCAGCGGTGCAAGCAGCGCTTCGTATAGCTGGCCCAAAATCCGGTGGGCCACGCGGGCAAGGTTGCGAGATAGCGGCGTGCCTGCGCCGGCTTTCAGCGCGAACTCGACATTTGCCCGAAGCTGCGCGATCAGCTGGTCGATCGCGGCGGTGCTTGTGGGCAGCCGGCGCATGGCAAGCTCCGACCGGCCAAGCGTGAAGGCCCACATAGTGTTCCCATCGTTGTAGAACTCGACCAGCAGCGTGCCTGGCGCAAGCTGCTGCTGCACTTCGCCGGTCTGCGGCGCGGCGACGGCAGCCTGTCGGTCATCGCCACTTTCCAAATACAGCTGCTCGGTGATCGCGCGCATGCGCCCCTCGCGTAGCGCGACCTCGGCGCGCGCCTGCTCGGGTGCAATTCGCGGCTGCTCGCCCTCCTCAAGCGCCACCTGCTCGTAGGCAAGGTGGTAGAACCAGCGGTGCTCGGCGCGCAGCCGGCTCAGCTCCTCTACCAGCGATTGGTAATGCGCACCGGTGTTGCGCCAGCGCAGCTGCTCGCGATTCGATAGATAGCCCAGAATATTCTGTGATTTTGCGCCTTCCAAAGCTTCAAACGCGCATACAGCCTGCCCGGATCCGAGGTACAGCCGCATGATCGCCGCGAAGGCTTCTCCTCTGGTATCGAGGAAGTTCGAGCGCAGCGTGATTGTCAGGCGGCGCTGGAGCTGATCGATGGTGGCGATTGCCGCGCGGTAGTGGCGGAGCGCGCGCCGCTCCTGGCCAAGCCGTTCGGCAATTGCGCCGAGCAGCAGGTGGGCGTCGTAGCGCAGCGTTGGGATGCTGCTTTTGCCGATCGCCAGCGCGGCGCGCGCACAGCTGGCGGCGGCGTCGGGCGCGCCCAGCGCAAGAAACGATTGCCCGCGCAGCACGTTGGCGGTGCCATACTCGACTGGGTATTGGCGTAAGCTTGCGATGCTGGCAGCGGCGATATCGAGCGCGGCCAATGTGTCGCCGGTGCGCAGCGCTAGCTGCCCACGGCGCAGCTGTGCAATATCGTGCCAGGTGGGCGCGCCAATGCTTGCAAACAATGTTTCGGCCTGTTTGAGCGCGTATGCCGCGGCCTGTGTCTGGCGCAGGTTGGCCTCGGCGGTTGCCAGGTGGATGAGGGTAAGGCCCTCGCGATAAGCGGACTCGTGCGCGCGGTACTCGCCGATGACGCGCTGCGCCAGGTCGCGCGCCTCGGTGTAGCGATTGAGCAGCAGGTAGATTTCGACAATGTCACGGTCGACGTGGGTCGCGTCAAGCGCCAACCCCTGGCTGCGGTACGAATCACGGACGTGGTGCAAAACGCTGAGCGCTGTGCGGTACTGCCCCTGCAGCATTGCTATATGCGCCAGGTTGTGCTCGATCAAGGCCATGCCGCGCGGCTCGCGCCGCTGCTCAAAAAGCTGCTTTGCCTGCTCGTAGTAGTGCTTGGCTTTGCCGAATTCGCCGAGCATGTGGTGGCAGAACCCCAGGTTCGTGGCGAGCAAGCTGGTGTGCTGGGCGTTGTTGCGGCTCAGCTGGGGCAGGATCTGCTGCGCTGCCAGGTAGAGCTCCAGCGCGCGCTGCTGGTTGCCGAGCCGGCTGTACGTCATGGCCAGGTTGTTGTACAGCCCGAACAGGCGCTCGTGCTCGGCGTAGCGCTGAAAGATGCCGCGCGCAATTTCGGCGTCGTCGGTGGCCTGCCGTACCTGCTGAAGCTCCTGGCAGATCACCAGCCGCCCGATGCGCGTGCGCGCCCAGCCCACCTCGTCGCCGATCGAGCCGAACAGCTCGCCGGCGTGGCCAAGCAGCCGCCAGGCTTCTTCGACATTGCCGACGAACTTGAGCGCGTCGCCGCGCGCCATGGTGCCGAGCGCCTCTTGCCATACATCGCCGCGCGCCCGGCCGATCGCTACGATCAGGTCGGCGAACTCGACCGACTGGTTGGCGTTGATCCACCAGTGCCGGTCGGCCTCGCCCTTGAGGTACTCGACCAGCGCGGCGGCGTCGGCATCGCTCAGCTGCGCGAGCAACAGCGGCAGCATGGCTGGCGCGGCCCGCAGCCGCGCGGCCAGCTCGGCCGGGTCGACGATCTGGAGCATCTCGGTCATAGTGCGCTCGATGTGCAAGAGCGAGGAGCCAGAAGCGGCCACACTCCGCTGTGAGCCGCGGGCTGCTCGCTGCTGGCTGGGGGCTGCTGCCTGCCAACGACCAAATGCCGACTGCCAACTGCCAATAGCCGACTGCCGACGACGAACTGCGTGGTACAAGCTGCCGAGTTTGTCCGACTGCGTGTTTGGATGTGAGCGGGTGGCGCGAGGGGGTGAAATGAGGGGTGCTGTGGCTCGCTCTATATACTAAACGGGCGGAAAAGGCAAATTCGTGGTTAAAATATGATGTACAATAGTGGCTCTTTTACCCACGCTGCTGCGTGCTGTGCCACGAGCGCCAGCTCGACGGAGAAGCCCATGAGCGCTGCCGACAGCCTGTCGATCGACGACCTGGCGCGCCTGTGCGCGTCCGAGACCGACAAGTTCAACCGGCGGCTGCCGAGCGATACGCGCTTTTGTTTCGAGCTGTTCCGGCGCGCGCTGGCGGGCGGCGTCTCCGAGGCATTTACGCAGCTCTACCGGATCTACGATCGCCAGATGCAGGCGTGGGTGCAGCGCCACCCGCAGTTCGTCTACAGCGACGAGAGCGCCGAGTATTTCGCCAGCGCGGCCTGGGCGCGCTTCTTCTTCGCGCTGCGCGGGGCAAAGTTCGCCGAGTTTCGGTCGCTGCCGGCGGTGCTGAGCTACCTCAAGCAGTGCGTGCATACGGCAATCGCGCTGTACCTGCGCGACCAGCAGCGCGCGCGGCTTGCGCCGCTCGACGCCGGCCAGCTGGCCGATCTGCCCGACTTGCCCGCGCGCGTGGTGAACGAGCAGATCGCCCGGCGCATCGTCGCGCTGCTGCCCGACGAGCGCGACCGGGTGCTGGCGCACGCGCGCTTTGCCGAGCAGCTGATGCCGCGCGAGATCGTGCGCGCCTACCCCGGCTGGTGGAAGGACGAGCGCGCGGTGTCGGTCGATATCTACCGGATACGGCGGATCTTGCGCGCGGATGCCGAGCTGCGCAGCCTGCTCGACCTGCCCGAGGCCGA
>CALLYN010001112.1 GCA_937858455.1 uncultured Kouleothrix sp. | reverse complement strand
GGCGGCCGGCAGAAACACCGTGGCCGGCACGCCAAGCCGCCACGCGCCGTAGGCCAGCGCTGCGCCGTGGTTGCCGCCCGAGGCGGCGATCACGCCGCGCGCGCGCGCATCTTCATCGAGCTGCAGCAGGGTGTTGAACACGCCGCGCGCCTTGAACGAGCCGGTCACCTGCAGGTTTTCGAGCTTCAGCCGCAGCTGGGGCGGTAGCTCGCCGCGTAGCTGTGGCGGTGCCAGCAGCGGGGTATGGCGCACATACGGCGCGATCCGCGCCCGCGCCTGCTCGACGGCGTCGAGCGAGAGGTCGTAGGTCATAGCGTATGTCCTCGAAGTGGGGGTGAAAGAAGCGAGGCGCGGCCGGGCCAGCTTAGTGCGTGGCGATGTCGATCGCGTCGCGCAGCATGGCTGCGGCGGTGGGCACCGGGTCGCGCTCGAGCGTGGTGACGCTCAGGCGGCCGGCGATGTCGGTGTAGTACACCACGCCCATCTCGTCGCCGCCCATGCGCGCCAGCGGGTGGCTGGCCGGCAGCGCGGTTGGCCGCACGCTCAGGCGGTAGTCGCTCATGGTGCGCTCGGCCAGGCACAGCAGCACGATCCGCTCGCCGCGCGCTGCGGCGGCCTGCAAGTCGGCGGCCGAAAGCTTGGCGATGCCCTGCACGTCCACGTCGGCCAGCGTCGAGGGGCGCAGCAGCACGGCATTGGCCAGGATCACGATCTTGTTCGCGGCGTCCCAGCCCTCTACGTCGAGCGACGGGTCGGTCTCGGCCAGGCCGCGCCGCTGCATCTCGGCCAGCGCGTCGGCGTAGCTCGCGCCCGCTTCCATCATGCGCAGAATGCCCTGGGTGGTGCCGTTGAGCACCGCCTCGACGCGCTCGATCCGCGCTCCGGCCAGGTCGCGCCAGCCGATATTGATCGTCGGCATGGCGCCGCCGACACACGCGCTAAAGCGCAGCGCCGGGCGCGGCGGCGCGTCCGCGCGCTCGTCGGCCGAGAGGTCGCTCAGCGCGGCAAGCTCGAGGTACGCCAGCGCCAGCGGGCCTTTGTTCGCCAGCACAGCAGCCATGCCGCGCTCAAGCGCGGTGCGCGCGGTGTCGAGGCCGGGCTGGCCGTCTTTCAGGTTCACCGGCGTGGCCTCGAGCAGGATATCGGCGTCGAGCGTGCGCGCAAGCTCCACCGCACCAGCGCCCGGCCGGCCGCCTGGCAGCGTCGCCACGCTGCGGCGGGCCTGCTTGGCGGCCAGCAGCGCGGCCACGTCCAGCCCGCTCGCGTTGCTGATCACGCCACCCGAATCGGCCGCGCCCACCAGGACGAATTCAAGATCATACTCGCGGCGGATCAGGTCGGCCTGCGAGATCAGAATGCCGAGAAAGTTCCGGCCGACATTGCCCAGGCCGCTCAGGATCAGGCGACGGGTTATGCTCACACCAGGCTCCTTGCGATTCGGAGGCGCCGAACATCATCGCCGACGCGCTGGCGGCATTATATGCGAAACTCGCCCGCCGCGCGACAGGCCTAGCCGTCGGCCGGCAGTGGCGCGGCGTGCGCCTCGGCGGCCGGCGCGTCGGCGGG
>CALLYN010001111.1 GCA_937858455.1 uncultured Kouleothrix sp. | reverse complement strand
GGCCGTGGCGGGCGGCGGCGCGGTACAGGCCGGGCAGCAGCCGCAGCAGCACCACGAACACGCCATAGTAGAGCAGCGGGATCGGCCGGCCGTCGTCGTCGACCTTGCCGCAATCGTGGAGCAGCGCGGCGCGCAGCAGCAGCGGATCGTCGTGGCCGGCGGCGCGCAGCGTATGGTATACATCAAGGCAGTGGCGCTGGTCGTGGCGAGGCATGCGCTCGAACAGGCGCAGCTCGGCCGGCGCGAGCGTGCGCGCCACCAGCGCTCGGTCGTCTGGGGCGAGGCGCGCGGTCAGCGCGGCGGCGAGCTGCCGCAGGCGGTAGAGCATGCTCACGGCGCTAGCCCAGTAGCTCATCGACCTGAGCGGCCAGGGCGAAATCGCGCTCGGTGAGCCCGCCGGCGTCGTGGGTTATCAGCGCCAGCGCTACCTTGTTGTAGCGGATATCGATATCGGGATGGTGGCGCGCGGCCTCGGACAGAAACGCCACTTGCGTCACAAAGCCGATCGCCGCTGGGAACGAGGCGAACGCGAAGGTGCGGCGGATCTGGCCGCCGTGCAGCTCCCAGCCGTCGAGTTCGCCGAGGCGCCGCTCGATCTCGGCATCGGCGAGTGGTGTAGCCATGGTATCTCCTTCTGGGTAAGGCATGGTTCAAAGGCTCACGCCCGCACATGGCCAAAGGCGCAAGGCCATAAGTATAGCAAGAAATCAGGGTGCCGCAGGCCAACGAAAACCGCGAGCCATCGCTGGCTCGCGGCAAGGCCGGTGCAACGTCAAACCATCTCGCTCTGCCCCTGCGCTCGAGCGCGGGGAGAGGTGCCTACCGGCTAATCGAGGTAGCCGCGCAGCTTCTTGCCGAGGTGCGGGTGGCGCAGCTTGCGCAGTGCCACCGCCTCGATCTGGCGGATACGCTCGCGGGTAATGCCGAACTCGACGCCGACCTCCTCGAGCGTACGGTAGCGGCCGTCCTTCAGGCCGTAGCGCAGCTGAATGATCTTGCGCTCGCGCTCGGGCAGCTTCTGCAACACCTCTTCGATCTGCTCGCGCAGCATCGAGGCCGCCGCAGCGTCGGCCGGGGTCGAGATCCGGTCGTCTTCGATGAAATCGCCCATGCGCCCCTCGCCCTCCTGGCCCACCGGCATCTCGAGCGAGAGCGGGTGCATGGAAGCTTCGAGCGTTCGGCGCACCTTGTTCGGGCTCATGCCCATCGCGTCGGCGATCTCCTCGGGCGTCGGCTCGCGCTGCATCGTCTGCTGTAGCTTATGCGAGGTGCGCTTCACCTGGCTGATCGCCTCGCCCATATGCACCGGCAGGCGGATGGTGCGGCTCTGGTCGGCAATCGCGCGGGTGATCGCCTGGCGGATCCACCAGGTAGCGTAGGTGCTAAACTTATGGCCCTTGGTGTAATCGAACTTTTCGACCGCGCGCATCAGGCCGATATTGCCCTCTTGCACTAGATCCATCATCGTCAGGCCGTAGGAAGTGTACTTCTTGGCAATCGAGACGACCAAGCGCAGGTTGGCCTGGATGAGATGCTGGCGCGCCTCGTTGCCGCGCATAAGCTGCTGCTCGAGCGAGCAGCGCTCTTGCCACGAGAGGTACTCCTCGTGGTCGAGCGCGAGCTTGGCGCGGTCGCCCGACTCCATCTGCTTGGCCAGCGTCACTTCCTGCTCGGCCGAGAGCAGCGGCACCTGGCCGATCTCCTGCAAATACATGCGCACGGGGTCATCGAGCGCAATATCCGTCAGGTCGGGCAGCTCGGCAAGCAGCTCTTCTTCAATGGAGGCGGGGGCTTCACTGATCTCGGCGGGCGTCTCAACCACGCGGATGCCCTCGGCCTGGAGGGCGGCGTAGAGCTGATCGACGTCGGCAACGTGGTGTTCTGGCTGAGGAAGGGCCTCGAGGATGTCGCTATAGGTGAGGTAGCCTTGCGTGCGGGCGACCTCGAGCAATTGCTCTAGCATGTGCGCCCACTCCTGTAGCGAAGTCTCTGCGAGAGGGACGGTCATAGTCTCTTTCCTAATTGACATATTACACGACCTGTCAAGAGCATCGGTTCAAAGGCAGATCGTGTTGTGAATTCGTTCACCAGCTTGCCGCCATTTTTAGGGCAACAAGATGGGGCTGAGAGCCGGTCACTCAAAGCCCCGGAATGCTCTCAAATTAGGAGGGATGCAAGCTTGGCACCCCATTTGTGCGCAAGATTACTATAGCATTAGTATCTGGTTAAAGTCAACCCCTTTTTCCACAAAGTCTTCTACAATTTCTCCACTTATTCACATAAGGCAACCAGATTGTAAAGCCTTAGAACACCCGTTCTTCACATATTCACAGCGCCGAGCGGCCGGCTGGTAAAGCGCTTTCCGATCGCATGGATACCGACGCCCAAACGCGGCGGTTGGTCACTTGCGCGGCTTGACAGGCGCGCACGCAGCGCGTAGGATGCGACTCCCGAGGAACGTTCGTGCGCCACTATATAAAGGAGACGGCGTATGACCTTTATGCACCGGTTGCGCGCCGCCGCCAAGCGCAACCGCAGCCTGCTGTGTGTCGGGCTGGACCCCGACCCGCAGCGCATTCCGGCGGCGCTGCACGGCCGCAGCGACCCGCTGTTCGCGTTCTGTGCCGCAATCGCCGAGGCCACCGCCGACCTGGCGTGCGCGTTCAAGCCCAACATCGCGTTTTTCGAGGCCGAAGGCCCCGCCGGCATCGCTACACTGGCCCGGCTGATCGCCGCGCTGCCGCGCGATGTGCCGGTGATCGTCGACGCCAAACGCGGCGATATCGGCTCGACCGCCGGCGCCTACGCGCGGGCGATCTTCGAGCGCCTCGGCGCCGACGCGGTGACGCTTAGCCCGTACCTCGGCGGCGATGCGCTGGCACCGTTCCTTGGCTACGCCGACAAGGGCTGCTTCATCTTATGTAAAACCTCGAACCCCGGCAGCGCCGACCTGCAAGACCTCGCGCTGGCCAGCGGCGAGCCGCTGTACATGGCGGTAGCGCGCAAGGCCCAGCACGACTGGAACGCCAACGGCAATGCCGGCCTGGTGGTAGGCGCTACCTACCCGGCGGTGCTAGCGCAGGTGCGCGCAGCCTGCCCCGACCTCCCACTGCTGGTGCCGGGGGTCGGCGCGCAGGGCGGCGAGCTTGGCGCGGCGGT
>CALLYN010001110.1 GCA_937858455.1 uncultured Kouleothrix sp. | reverse complement strand
TTACGAGGATTACCTCGCTTCGCAGGGCGTCGAGTAAAACCCTGCGCGGCCAGCTTGCCGGCCGTACGCCAGGGCTCGTGCGGGCCGGCGGGCGCCTCGTCGTCGGCCTGCTCGGCGGCCAGGTAGTGCTCGAGCGCGGCCAGCACTGCGGCTACCGCGTCGTCGTCGGGAACTGGCGAAACATGGATGTTCATAGCGGCCCATTATACGGTATCTTCCAGGCCCAGCGTTGGCCTGATCGTACAACCGCGCAGTTACAATCTGCGATTGGCCCTGCGCAATGCCGGTGCTCGTGCAATTTCGCCATGGTTTGACGATCGTAACCGGCTATGCTATACTCTTTGCGCCTGAATCGTGGTGCCTGTAGCTCAATGGCAGAGCGCCTGACTGTGGCTCAGGAGGTTGCGGGTTCGAAACCCGTCAGGCACCCCAAGCACCGAGAAGCCTTAGAGTAGTTGTAATACTACCTCTGAGGTTTTCTTTTTTTGCCCGCTGTACACCCTATTGCCGAAGGAGCACAGTATGACAGCCCCTAGCCCCGGTGCGCTGGCCTGGCACCAGGATCGCACTATTGTTCGCTGCCCCGACCCGGCGATCGAGATCCACGACCCGCGCTTCGAGCCATATCGCCTCGGCTCGGCCGTGGTCGAGCGGCTGTGGACCGGCGCGCGCTGGGCGGAGGGGCCGGTCTGGTTTGGCGACGGACGCTTTCTGCTGTTTTCGGATATCCCCAATAATCGAATTCTGCGCTGGAGCGAAGAAACCGGCACGGTGACGGTGTTCCGCGCGCCTTCGAACTATAGCAATGGCCACACCCGCGACCGCCAGGGGCGGCTGGTGAGCTGCGAGCACGGCGCGCGGCGCGTGACGCGCACCGAGCACGATGGCCGTGTCACCGTGCTGCTCGACCAGTTCGCAGGCAAGCGCCTCAACGCGCCAAACGACGTGGTCGTTCACTCCGATGGCTCGGTCTGGTTCACCGACCCCGGCTACGGCATTCTGATGGACTACGAGGGCGGCAAGGCGCCTTTCGAGCTGCCGCGCAATGTGTACCGGCTCGAACCTGACAGCGGCGTGGCGACGGTGGTTGCCGGCGATTTCGACCGGCCAAATGGCCTGTGCTTCTCGCCTGACGAGCGGCTGCTCTATGTTGTCGATACCGGCGCGCCAGGGCATATTCGCGTGTTCGATGTGCACGACGGGCGCCTGAGCAATGGCCGCGTGTTTGTGACCATGCGCCCGGGCGGATCCGACGGCATCCGCACCGACCGCGACGGCAATCTGTGGTCGGCTGCGGGGTGGGGCGGGGCCGGCTTCGACGGCGTGCACTGCTACGCGCCCGACGGCGCGCTGATTGGCCAGATCCACCTGCCCGAGGCCTGCTCGAATATCTGCTTCGGCGGCGCGAAGAAGAACCGCCTATTCATGACCGCGACGCAGTCGCTGTATGCGGTGTATGTCGAGGCGATCGGCGCGCAGGTACCCTAGACCAGCCGCCGGTTGGCGTAGGTTTCGGGCTGCCCAGTGCCTCAGCCCTTGTCGGCGTCGGCAAACGCGAGGCCCCTGGCCTGCAGCGCGCCCCGGAGCAGGCCAACCGCTTTCGGCCCCATGCCGTGGAGTGCCAGAAGTTGCGCTTCGGTGACCTTGCTGAGCTGCGCTAGCTGGGTGTAGCCGGCCGCGCTGAGCGCTCGTAGGGCCGGCCGCGCCAGCCCGTCCGGAAAGTCGCTCGTCGGCTGGTCACGCGTTGGCTGCGCCATCGAATGTTCTCCTATTCTCACGAATGCCCGTATCAGCCCACCGCCGCGGGGTTGCGACTACGTGCGTCCTTCTCTTTGCGCCTTCCATGCTCACCCGTCGTCAGGGTGCCTGCGCCTCCGCCAGAATGATCGCCTTGCCGAGAAATGCGGCATAGCGCTGCACCGCCTGTGCCAGCGCCTGCTGCTCGGCCGCATCCAGCGCTCGGAATGGGCTGAGCGTCAGCTGGACATGGTCTTTCTCGACGACCCGCTTCCAGATTCCGGCAATCCGGCCGTCGATTACGATCACAATGCCGAACGCAGCCACCACCAGTTCGCGGTAGGCTGGGTCGAGGATGGCGCGGTGGTCTTTATAGGCGATCGTGTACTCGTCGTAGGCCGGCAGCAGGTGCGCGATCGGCGCTGCCGCTCTGGTATGCTCGGTGGACGGCCCAGACCAATACGTATCGCCCGCGATCACAGTCATCTCAAGCTGCGACCGGCTCAGCTCCAGCCCGGCCCGGACATCGGCAGCCGTAAGGCCCGACCACCAGGCACAATCCTTGATTGTCGCCGGCCCATGGCTGGTGAAGTAGCGCCGGGCCAGCTCGGCCAGCGCCTGATCACGCTCCAGTGCTGTAGCCGGCGGCACGCGCTCGTCGAGCAGGGCGTAGGTATGCTGCTTGCCGCGCATCGTGCCGCTGCAGATCAAGCCCTCCAGCTCGGCATGCATCACAAGGTAGGTCAGGCGCATGCGATCATCGCTCGGGCGCAGGAGGCCGGCCTGCTCGAGCGCCACCGCCAGCTCGCTGCGCGTCAGGTGCGTGCCGCCCTGCAAGGCGTTGGCGAGCACGCTGTGAGCCCGCGCCAGCACGGCAGCATCGAGCGCGAGCTTGCGGTAGTACGAGGCGTTTATGGCATGGACGCGCGGCGAGGTGAGCTTGAGCAGCCAGCGGATATCGGCGGGAGCGACAAAATGCCAGGTCGGGCGCATGGCGTGGGTGCGTAGGATCGCGCCGTCGGCATAGGCCTGGTCGATCGCCGCCTGCGTCAGGCCGCCAGTGCGCTGGGCGATGCCCCAGGCCGCGCCGGGATACTCCTGCGCTTGCACTGCGCCGAGCCACTGAACCACAGCTTCCGGCCGTGCGAACGGCGCCCCGAGCAGATGTTGGTTATGCAGGCGCTGCTGCACAATCTGCGGTATGGTCATGCGCTAGAGTATACCATGGGCTGCCAAGCAAGGCGCTTTTCGATCGAAAAGTATTGTTCTCGCCGAGCGAGAGCTGGGGCGCCTGGTAGCACATGCCGCTGAGAAAAAGATGAAAGCCCTGCCAGCAGCGTTGCTTTGTTTTCGGCGTATCTTTCAAGGCAACACGCTCGTTCTTCTTAAGAGGTAACGCAGGCAGCATAGTGGCTCAACCAAAGATGACTAACGACGCAAAGCAGTATGATATTGTCCTTTCCCACGACCCAGACGATTGCTGGGCGCTGGAATGGTTGCTGCCACGGCTTGAAGCTGCTGGCTTCAAGATGTATGTAGATCAGCGCGACGCAGCTATCGGGTGGCCCAAGTCGGTCAATCGTGAGCAGGCGCTGAAGAACAGCCGCCATACCCTGGTTGTGCTTACACCACGTTATCTTGCAGGCGAGTGGAGCATGTTTGAGGCCTTCCTGGCGCAGTCGCTCAATCCGAGTGGCCGCCAGCGGCGCCTCATTCCACTTCTGCTCGAAAAGTGCCAGCTGCCAGCATACTTTGCACATTTGGAAGCAGCAGATTTTACCGATCCGAGTCGCTGGGAAGCTGAGATGGCCCGGCTGGTGCGCAACCTGAGCGGCAATGCCGAAGGCGTGTCGCACGCCTCTGCGGCCCTCTCAGTGGATGCCGTACCGGCGCCGGCCACAGCGCTGCCGGCCGGCTCGCGCACCGCGCCGAACGCGCTGTATTCGGGCAGCAGGCTTTCCATGCAGTTGAAGACCGCTTCGTACAGGGCCACGTCGATCACCTGGCCGCGCCCGCTGGACTGGCGGTGCTGCAGCGCCAGCAGGATGCCGATCACGCCGTGCAGCGCCGCCAGCGTGTCGCCGATGCTGACCCCCACTCGCACCGGCACCCGGCCCGGCTCGCCCGTCAGGTGGCGCAGGCCGCCCATGGCCTCGCCGATGGCGCCGAAACCGGCGCGATGCGCGTACGGCCCGGACTGCCCGTAGCCGGAGACCCGGATCATGATCAGGCGCGGGTTGATCTTCTGGAGCTCCTCCCAGCCGCAGCCCCACTTCTCCATGGTGCCGGGGCGGAAATTCTCAAGAAGAAAGTCAGCATTCTTTACTAAGTCCTTGAGAATCTTCTGACCTTCAGCCTGGCGCATGTCCAGGGTGATGGCCTTCTTGTTGCGCGCCACGACCGGCCACCACAGCGACGGCTCACCGGCCTTCTGGCGCCCCCAGACCCGCAGCGGGTCGCCCTGGCCGGGCGGCTCGATCTTGATCACCTCGGCCCCCATGTCGCCGAGCAGCTGGCCGCAGAAAGGGCCGGCGAGCAGCGTGCCCATCTCGATCACGCGCAGGTCGGAGAGGGGACCGTTCTTGAACTTCGGGTCGGCAGCCATGAGGTTCCTCGGATTTCTTGGCTCGGGCGGGAGAGGGCGCAACTTGTACAGAGCGCCCCGTGAACGGTCAAGCAAGCCTCCGGCGGCGTCCGCAGGGGGCTTGGTAGAATGGAATTCCTGGCGTTTGCCGCGCCACGCCCCCACCTGGTGAGACGCATGAACAAGACTGTCGAAATCGTCGAAGTCGGCCCGCGCGACGGCCTGCAGAGCGAGCCCGGCGTGATGCCGACCGCGACCAAGGTCGAATTCATCGAGCGGCTGATCGAGGCCGGCCTGCGCCGGCTGGAAGTCACGAGCTTCGTGAATCCGAAGAAGGTCCCGCAGATGGCGGACGCCGAACAGGTGCTCGCCGGCCTGCGCAAGCGGCCCGATGTCTGGTACGTCGGCCTGGTGCTGAACCGCAAGGGCTTCGACCGGGCGGTGGCCGCCGGCTGCAACGAGATCGGCATGGCCGTCGTCGCCAGCGATACGTTCAATCGCCGCAACCAGGGCGTAGGCACCGAGGACTCGATCGCCGCCTGGCTGGATATCGCCAAGGCGGCCCACGCTGCGGGCGTGCGGCCCCAGGTGACGGTGTCGGCCGCCTTCGGCTGCCCGTTCGAGGGCGAGGTTCCGGTGTCGCGCGTCATCGAGATCGCCAAGCGGGTCGCCGAGGGCAATCCGCACGAGATCGCGTTCGCGGACACCATCGGGGTCGGCGTGCCGTCCCAGGTCAGCGAGATCATCGGTCGCGCCCGCGAAGCGCTGCCCGGCGTCCGTTTGCGCTGCCACTTCCACAACACGCGCAATACCGGGCTCGCCAACGCCTATGCGGCGGTGGAGGCGGGCGCGGTGTCCCTGGACGCCAGCGCCGGCGGCATCGGCGGCTGCCCGTTCGCCCCGGCGGCGACCGGGAACATCCCGACCGAGGACCTGGTCTACATGCTCGAGCGTTCGGGCATCCGCACCGGCGTCGACCTCGAGCAACTGATCGGCACCGGACGCTGGCTGGAAGGCGCCCTCGGGCGCCCGATCCCGAGCATGCTGGTCAAGGCGGGCAGCTTCCCGCGGCCCGCTCAGCAGGCGGCCTGACACCGGCGACGCCTGACTTCGCGCATTGCGCGGCGCCGGGCGACGCTGGATACTCGCGCCTCGGTTTTTTCCCACATAAAGAGCCCTCGGAGGGCGCATGTCATATCGTTTGGGTGTAGACGTCGGCGGCACGTTCACGGACCTGCTGCTGGTCAACGAGAAAACGGGCAAGACCTGGTCCGCCAAGGTGCCCTCCACTCCGGCCGACCAGTCCATCGGCGTGCTGAATGGCATCAAGCGCGTCTGCGAGCGCGCCGGCATCGATCCGACTGAGATCGACCACGTGATGCACGGCACCACGGTGGCGACGAACACCGTCCTCACCGGCACCGGCGCGCGCTGCGGCCTGGTGACCACCAAGGGCTACCGGCAGGTGCTGCAGATCGCGCGCTCGTTCGTGCCCGGCGGCCTCGGCGGCTGGATCATCTACAACAAGTCGCTGCCGATGGCGCCGCTCGCGTGCACCATCGAGGCCGACGAGCGCGTCAGCGCGAAGGGCGAGGTCGTGCGCGCGCTCAACGAGCCGGCGCTGCGCGAGAGCCTGCGCGCGCTGAAGGCGAAGAAGATCGAGGCGCTGACGGTCTCGCTGATCAACTCCTTCGCGAACTCTGCGCACGAGAAGCGCATCCGCGCAATCGCCAACGAAGAGCTGCCGGGCATCCCGGTCTCGCTGTCGTCCGACGTCGTGCCCGAGATGCAGGAGTACGAGCGCACCGTCACGACGGTCGCGAACTCGTACGTGCGCCCGCGCGTCGACCGCTACGTCAAGAACCTGCAGGCCAAGCTCGCCGAGGCCGCCAAGGGCGTGAAGCTGCACATCCTGCGCTCCGACGGCGGCCTGGCCTCGTCGGCCACCGCCGCCGAGTACCCGGTCAACCTGCTGATGTCCGGCCCCGCGGGCGGCGTCACTGGCGCCCTCTGGGTCGCCGTGCAGGCCGGCTTCCCGAACCTGTTGACGGTCGACGTCGGCGGCACCTCGACCGACGTCGCGCTGATCCAGAACGGAGAGCCGCGGCTGCGTCGCGAGACCACGGTCGGCGACGTCACGGTGCGTGCCTCGTCGG
>CALLYN010001109.1 GCA_937858455.1 uncultured Kouleothrix sp. | reverse complement strand
CTGCGGGGCGCGATGGCCAGCAGCAACGTCCGCACTGAGGCCGACGCGCGCGCGGCAGCCCGCAACCGCGAGCGCTGGCTGAACGACGCGCCCCTGGCCATGCAGATCACCAAGACGCGCACCACCGAGCAGAGCGTCGAGGAGCTGCGCCGGGTGATCTTTACCCCGCTGGCCCCCGCCGACGCCGACCTGGGCACCGCGCTGGATCTGCTGGCGGCGCGCTTTGGCCAGCATACCGGCACTCCCGCGCGCGTCACGCTGCTCGGGCGCACACGCCTGCTCAACCCGCTGCACCGCGACCTGCTGGTGCGCCTGGCGCGCGAGGCGCTGCTGAATGTCCAGCAGCACGCGCACGCCGGGTCGGCGGTGCTGACGCTGCGCTACGACGCCCACTCGGTGGCGCTGATGATCCAGGACGACGGCGTCGGCCTGCTCGACGGCACACACGAGCGCCCGGGCCTGCACGCGCTGCGCGCCATGCAGTACCGGCTGAGCGAGTTCGGCGGCCGGCTCGACGTGTTCGAAACCGAGGGCGGCGGCGTGACCGTGCGCGCCACCATGCCGCTTGAGTAGCTCCTCCGCGCGCCGGCTGCGCCACCGGGCGCCCCTGCCAGACGTCGCGCATATGTTTCATACACGCGCTGCTTTTCGAGTATAATCCACAGCTACGGGCTTACGAGGCGTTCGATGCGGCCCGGCCGCCCCGGATCCTCCTGAATAATCATGCGTCAATTTGTGCGTATTCTGGCGTTTATCGCCGCGGTTGCGCTGATCGCCTATGGCATGATCCAGCCGATCGAGCAGGATGCTCGCTGGCTGCTTGCGCTCTGGCTCGCCGCCCCGCTGCTGCTGGCGGCGGTGCGTATGTCGCTGCCGCCTCAGCCGCGCGGCATCTCGCGCAGCATTCAGAACCTGGGCCTGCTGGTGGCGCTGGGCTTCGTGCTGCTGTCGCTGCAGCTGCTGCGCCAGCAGTTCGTGCGCGCCGACGATATCGCCAACAATATTCATGTCGACGAGCAGACTGGCCAGACTACCAGCAACGTCCGGCAGGTCATCCAGTCGCTGCGCGTGCGGCGCGGCAAGATGCTCGACCGCACCGGCCTGCCGCTCGTCGATACCGAGATCGTCGATAACACCTACGCGGTGCGGCGCTACCCGCTGGCCCAACAGTTTGACCCCGCCGCGTTCGGCAATATCGTCGGCTTCTTCAGCGACCGCTTCGGGCCCTCGGCGCTCGAGGCGACCTACGACACCTACCTGAATGGCGAGCGCGACTCGTACAATCGCCTGCGCGACACGCTGCTGGGCAAGCCGCAGGTCGGCGACGATCTGCACTTGACGCTCGACGCGCGCCTGCAGGCCGCCGCCGCGAGCCTGCTGGCCGACCGTGGCACCGGCTCGGTGGTGGTGCTCGACCCCAAGACCGGCGCGGTGCTGGCGATGGCCAGCAACCCTGGCTTCGACCCGCGCCCGCTGGCGTTCAACCCCGCCGCCGACCGCGCCGCCGAGAACCAGCGCATCCAGAGCTACTGGGGCCAGCTGAACAGCGACGGCGCCGGCCAGCCGCTGCTCAACCGGCCTACCCAGAGCCGCTACGCGCCCGGGTCGACCTTCAAGACCGTGACGGCGGTGAGCGCGCTTGAGAATACGCGCGAGGGCCAGCCCGACGATATCCGCTGCTTCAACCAGCTCGAGACCGAGGCCGGCGCGCCGCCGGTGGTGAACGCGGTGGCCGACCTGTATACGCTCACCGGCGACCCCTCGAACCTCGAGCATGTGTACGCCTACTCGTGCAACGTGGCGTTCGCCCAGTACGCGCTGCGGCTCGGCCCCGACCGGCTGGCCAAAACCGCCGCCGATTTCGACATATTCGAGCCGCGCTACGCGCCCGAAACCTACGGCGGCTTCACCGACCTGCCGACCGTGCCGAGCATGCTGTACAAGGACGCCGGCTTTCTGAACCGCAAGGCCGCGCTGGCCGACACCGGCTTCGGGCAGGGCCAGCTGCAGACCACGCCGCTGCAGATGGCGATGGTGGCCGCGGCGATCGGCAACGACGGCTGGATGATGCAGCCGTACCTGGTCGAGAAGATCACCCGGCCCGACGGCAGCGTGGTGGTGGCGCGCGGCCCTCGCGCGATCCGGCGCGCCGTCTCGGGCGATATTGCCGCGCAGATGCGCAAGAACATGCGCGCCGGCGTGGAGTATGGTTTTGGCAAAGCCGCGCAGCAGGTCAGCCCGAGCGTGGCGCTGGTGGGCGGCAAGTCGGGCACCGCCGAGCACGGCGCGGGCACCGTGCCGCACGCCTGGTTCATCGCGATCGCGCCGGTCGACCAGCCGCGCTACGCCGTGGCGGTGATGGTTGAGAATGGCCGCGACGGCGCGGGCGTGGGCGCGCGGCTGGCCGGCGATGTGCTCAAGGCCGCGTTTGATCTGGAAGGGCAATGAGGGGACGCCATGGTGAATACAGAACGGCTGCTGGCTACGTTTCTTGATCTGGTACAGATCGATAACCCCTCGGGCGGCGAGGGGCCGATCGCCGCGCACATACGCGGCCTGCTCGAGGGCATGGGGCTGGAGGTGGCCGAGGACGCGCTGCACAACCTGCTGGCGCGCGTGCCCGGCGAGGGCCAGCCGCTGCTGCTGAACGCGCACATGGACAGCGTGGCGCCGTGCCATGGCGTGCGGCCGCTGGTGGCCGACGGCGTGGTGCGCTCGAGCGGCGATACGGTGCTGGGCGCCGACGACCTGGCCGGCGTCGCGGCGATCGTCGAGGGGCTGCGCGCGACGCTCGAGCAGGGCCAGCCGCACCGCGCCGCCGAGATCGTGTTTACGGTGCAGGAAGAGGTAGGCCTGCGCGGCGCGGCCCAGTTCGACACCGGCGCGCTGGCGGCCCGCGAGGGCGTGACGCTCGACTCGGGCGGCGATTTCGGCGGCATCACCGTGGGCGCGCCCTCGCAAGATAGCCTGTACGTGCTGGTGCAGGGCCGCGCCTCGCACGCCGGCGTGGCGCCCGAGCGCGGCGTGAACGCGATCGTGGTGGCGGCCGAGGCGCTGGCGGGTATGCCGCTGGGCCGGATCGACGACGAGACCACGGCGAACTTCGGGATCATCAAGGGCGGCGCGGCCACGAATATCGTGCCCGACCGGGTGGAGCTGTGGGGCGAGGCGCGCAGCCACGACCAGGAGAAGCTGGTGGCGCAGGTGCAGGCGATGGTGGGCGCGTTTGAAGAAGCGGCGCGTGCGCGTGGCGCCAGCGTGCAGGTCGAAATCACGCACAAGTACGACGCCTACCGGCTGGCCGACGACATGCCGATTCTCCGGCGCGTGAAGGACGAGCTTCAGGCCATGGGCTTCACGCCCAACCCGCAGATCAGCGGCGGCGGCAGCGACGTGAATATTTTCTCCCAGCGCAAACTGCAAATGGCGAATGTGAGCGTTGGCTACCGCGAAATCCACTCAACTGGCGAGCATATTGCCGTGGCAGATCTGGAGCATGCCGCCGATCTTGTGCAGCGCTTGCTGGCGCTGCCAGCGGCCTAAATGAGTGCTCCCTGGCACAAGCATCGGGCGCGGGCGCGCAGTGCGCAGGCGGTGGTATGAGGAACGTGGCGGGAAGCGATCGGCGCCGCCCGGCGCGGCCACAGCTGGCCCTGGCGCGGGCGAGCCTGCTTTTTGGCGCGCTCGGAATGCTGGCCGGCTGCGGCGTAACCTCAAACGCCGCGCCGATCGTGCCGGCCACACAGGTGGCGCAGCTACCTCTGCCAAGCGCCACCTTGCCGCCAACCATCGCGCCCAGCCCGGTGCCGAGCGCGCTGCCACCCACGCATGCGCCAACGCCGCCCCCAACCATTCAACCAACCGATTCGCCCACGCCCGAGCTGCTGCCCTACGATGAGCGTAAGCAGATTTTCGAAGAAGTGTGGCGCACCGTCAACGATCATTATTTATACACCGACTTCCATCAGCTCAACTGGAACGGCCTGCACGACGAGTATGCAACCATGCTCGAACAGGAGCAGAGCCGCGAAACGTTTTACAACATGATGATCGAGCTGGTGGCGCGGCTGAACGACGATCATTCGCGCTTCCTGCCCCCGGCCGAGGCGCAGACCGAAAATATCACGATCAGCAACAACGAGGTGACGGTTGGCATTGGCGTGCTGACGCGCGCGCGCCCCGACGGCGGCTTTATTCAAAGTGTGTTCCCCGATAGCCCGGCGGCGCGGGCCGGCCTGGAAACACGCGACCGCATTATTGCGGTGGATGGCCGGCCCTATCAGTCCGACGACGGCAACCTGCTGGGCGAGGCCGGCAGCGCGGTGCGCCTGACGGTGGTGCGGCCCGGCGAGAAACTGCGCGACGTGGTGCTGACGCGCCAGGAAGTGCAGAACCATATTGTGCCGAGCTACCAGCGCTTCCCCGGCAATATTGGCTATGTCGCCATCCCAACCATGTGGGTGAACGACATGGACGAGCAGGTGAATGGCGCGCTGACCGACCTGGTGGCGGAAGGCCCACTCGACGGGCTGATCCTCGATGTGCGCTCGAATGGCGGCGGCTGGCTGTATGTGCTGTCGGGCGTGCTCAGCCATTTTGTGCGCGGGCAGGTTGGCGTGTTCTTCAGCCGGCAGGCCGTGCGCCCGCTGGAAATCGGCGCGCC
>CALLYN010001108.1 GCA_937858455.1 uncultured Kouleothrix sp. | reverse complement strand
TGACGCTGGCGATCGTGCGGCTGCCATGGCGCGCGCGCCTGCCGCTGGTGGCCGCGCTGGCGCTGGGGCTGGGCACGCTGCTTGGCGCCGACCTGCTGCTGGCGTATGTCTACACGCTGCGGCTGGCGGTGGCAAGCGCGGCGCTGCTGGCGATCAGCTGGGTTGGGCTGCCAGTCGCCGAGCGCGCGCTAGCCTGGGCCGGCGGCGCGCGCGAGATCCGGCTGCTGTGGGGGCTCGCGCTGCTGGCCTGCGCCATCCGCATCGCCGGCATGCTCTACCCTACTTTTGGCGGCCAGGACCTATTTCTGCACACCCGGCTGCTCACCGATATCGCCAATGGCCAGCTTATTCACATGGTTATATCGAGCGAGTTCGGCAACGGCGAGATCCTATACCCGCCTGGAACCTACCTCGCGGTTGTGCCCGGCAAGCTGCTGATCGGCGACCAGGACTCGCTGCTGCAGGGCGCGCTGGCGCTGCTCGACGGCACCACCGCGCTGCTGGCGGCGCTGCTGGCGCGGCGGCTGGGCGGCAACCGCCACGCGGCGCGCATGGCGCTGGTGCTCTACGCCGGCAGCACCACGGCGTTTACGGTGATGGGCTACGGCTTTTCGGCGCAGCTGTTCGGGCAGTGGTTCGCTGCACCGATCGCCGTAACGCTGATGAGCGATGAGTGGCCGCTGCCGCGGCGCGCCTGGGCCGGCGCGATCGCTATGCTGCTTATGGCGGTCAGCGCGCATATCGGCGTGGCGCTGCTGCTGAGCACGTGGTTCGGCATCGCGTTTTTGCTGGTGCTGGCGCGGCCGCACCGCAACATGCTCCTTGCCGCCGGGCTGCTGGCGGTCAGCGCGCTGTTCGCCCTCGCGACGCTGTACGCCGACGGGCTGCCGAGCATGATCAACCATTTCGGCCAGGTGCGCGATGGCGACGCTGCGAAAAGCTGGCTGCCCGGCGCCACGCCGCTGCTGTGGGTTGGCATGCGGCTGGCCTACAGCGGCGCGGGGCTGGCGCTGCTACCCTGCGGCCTGGCGCTGATCGCGCTGAACCGGCGCCGCGCCCAGCCGCGGCTGGTGGCCGCCGCGTGGCTGCTGAGCGTGCTGCTGTTTCTGGCGGCCGATCTGCTGCTGTCGCTGCAGGTGCGCTACTTCTATTTCTTCCTGCCCATGGCGCTGGCGGCGATTGGGCTGCTGCTGGGGCGGCTGGCGGCGCGCGGACGCTGGGTCTGCGCGCTGGCCTGGCTGATGGTGCTGTTCGTTTCGGGGCAGGGCGTGGCGCTGTGGTTCAGCGTGGTATTTGGCGACGGCAAGCTCTCGCTCACGCCGCTCACGCATTAGCGCGGCTTACGCTGCCGGCGTTTTGCCTTATACCAACTCCGTTTGATCGCTTTAGGAGTTACGCACTTGCGCTGTTCGGCTTCCCCAAGCGATGAGATTGCGCCTGCGGCAGCATGGTACTCCTCCATCTTCTGTATGCGGTTTTCCGCGCTCCGCGCGGAAAACCGCATACCATACACGAAGAGAGTACCGCTCTGCCGAAGGCTGAGCGCGCCAACTGCGTAAGTCCTACACGTATAGAGTGTGTTGCACGACGTGGCTTCGCCACGTCGTGCAACACAATACGAAATTTGGGGGCGGCGAAGCCGCCCCCAAACCCCCACCAAAGTGTCAGTAATCAAGCGAATTTGGTATTAGCTGTCTGAAAAGGTAATTTGAAGGGACTTCGTCATAGTGATTGCCTATGTTCAACTCGGCTTCTGAAACACGCGCTGCCGGGCGGCCGTACGCCCGCGCCGCCGGCCTGGCCGCGCTCGCGCTGCTGCTGGCCGGCGCGCTGCCGCTGATCTGGGCCGCCGCGCTCAGGCTGCAGTTTCTGCTGCGCTACCCCTACCCGCACGACGGGCTCGAGGGCACGCTGCTACACGAGGCGCGGCTGCTCTATGCCGGCCAGCCGCTGTATCAGCCGCTCGAGCGCCTGCGATTTGTGTCGGCGCCTTACCCGCCACTGCATTTTCTGCTGCTGGGCCTCGCCGACGCGCACATCGCCGGGCCGCATGTCTTCTGGGCCGGCCGGCTGGTCTCGCTGGCGGCGGCGCTGGCGGTGGCGCTGCTGATCGTGCTAACCTGCCGCCGCGCTGGCGGCATGTGGCTCGGCAGCATCGCCGGCCTGGCGCTGTTCGCGAGCGCGCCGCCGCTGCTGCTGTGGGCCACGCGCATCAAGCCCGACCTGCTGGCGCTGCTGTGTACGGCGCTGGGCCTGTGCATGGCTACCGCCGCCTCCGGCCGGCCCGACACAGCCGCGCGCGAGTGGCCGCTCCGCCTGGAGCGGCTATCGCCGCTGGCCCTGCCGCTGGCGGCGCTGTGCTTCGCGCTGGCGTTCTTCGCTAAGCAGACGACCGTGGCCGCGCCGCTAGCCACCGGCCTGGCGCTCGCATTCGACGACCTACGCGACTGGCGCGCCGGCGCCGGGCCGGCCATGTTCGTGGGCCGGCTGCCGCTGCGGCGGCGCACGCTGCTGTTCGGGCTGTGCTACCTGGCGCTGGTGCTGGGCGCCTGGGTCACGCTCGACTTGATCACCAGCTTTCAGTTCACCGCGCACATCTGGGGCCTGCACCGCAGCGAGTGGTGGTCGGTGGCGCTGTGGCGCAAGTTCGTGGCGCTGCTGCTGCCCTATACGCCGGGGGTAGTGCTGGCGGCCGGCGTGCTGCTGGCGCTGGCGCCGCGCGATCGGCGCGTGCTGGTGCCGGCCTGCTACGCGCTGCTGGCGCCGATCACCCTGCTGGGCGCGGGCGAGACCGGCGCCAACCACAACCACCTGCTCGAGTCGCTGCTGGCGATCAGCCTGGCGGTTGGCATCTGCGCCGGCCGCCTGCCCGAGTGGAGCGAGCGCCGGCCGCTCGCCGCGCTGCTGGCGCTGGCACTGCTGATTGCGCAGCTTGGCCTGGCCTACCGGCCGCAAGACTGGTACATCAACGAGCTGGCGCCGCCGCAGACGCCCCAGCGCTACCTGGACTTCATGCGCAATACCCCCGGCGAGATCCTCGCCGACGATGTAGGGCTGATGATGGCGGCCGGCCGGCCGCTACGCTACGACGACCCATCGACCATGGGGCCGGCGGCGCAAAGCGGCGTGTGGGACGAGAGCGGCCTGATGCAAGAGATCGCCGAGCGGCGCTTCAGCGCAATTATGCTCCCGGTCGATCTCGGCCACGACCGGATCGACCCATCCGGCCGCTGGACGCCCGAAATGCTCGACGCCATCCGGCAGCACTATAAGCTCGCATTCCGCGATACGATTTTTACCTATGTGCCAAAGTGACCCACCAGCATCAGACGCACGGCTCGCTTGCCGCAGCGCGCCGCGTCTGCTATCATGACGCATAGCAGCATGCCCGACAAAGAGCACCAGGAGCAATGCGTATGGAAGCAAACCACACCGACGACCTGCCGCGCTATGGGCTGTACATCGACGGCCGCTGGGTCGACGCCGCCGATGGCGAGATCATGCCGGTGAACGAGCCGGCGCGCGACGCCCCGATGGCCTACGTGGCCAAAGGCAGCCCGGCCGATGTCGAGCGCGCGGTGCAGGCCGCCCGCAAAGCATTCGACCGCGGGCCGTGGCCGCATACCGCGCCGCACGAGCGCGCGCGCGTGCTGCACGCCATCGCCGACTTGATCGAAGCGCACGCCGACGAGCTGGCCGAGCTTGAGTCGCGCAACCTCGGCGTGCCAATGCGCAAGAGCCTGTTCATCGACCTACCCGGCGCGGCCGAGCACTGGCATACCTTCGCCGAAATCGCGCGCCGCCACCCCTACGAGCCGGTGCCCTGGACCGATATGCCCTCGGTGAGCTGGAATTTCATCTGGCGCCAGCCGATCGGCGTGTGCGCGCAGATCGCCGCCTGGAACTACCCGCTGCTGTTTGCCTCGTGGAAGATGGCGCCGGCGCTGGCGGCCGGTAACGTCGTGATCTTCAAGCCGGCCTCGTACACGCCGCTCACTACCATTCGCCTGTTCGAGCTGATCGACCAAGCCGGCCTGCTGCCGCGCGGCACGATCAACCTGGTGACCGGGCCTGGTGGCAGTGTGGGCGAGGCGCTGGCCGGGCACCAGCTGATCGATAAGATATCGATCACCGGATCGACCGCCAGCGGCCGCCGGGTGATGCAGCAAGCCTCCACGAACGTCAAGCGCGTCTCGCTCGAGCTGGGCGGCAAATCGCCTAGCATCGTGATGCCCGACGCCGACCTCGACCTGGTGACCGACGGGCTGCTGTTCGGCGTGTACCTGAACGGCGGGCAGAGCTGCGAGGCCAGCGCGCGCTGCTTCGTGCCCAGGCAGCTGTACGATGAACTGGCCGGGCGACTGGTAGCGCGCGCCAGCCAGCTGCGCCTGGGCAACCCGCTCGACCTCGAGACCGACGTGGGGCCAATGGTGTCGCACGAGCAGCTGCGCACCGTCATGGGCTATGTCGAGGCCGGGCTGCACGAGGGCGCCACGCTGGCGCTAGGCGGCAAGCCCGCCAGCGTGGCCGGCTTCGAGCGCGCGCCGTTCATGCAGCCGACGATCTTCACGAATGTGCGCAACGATATGCGCATCGCGCAGGAAGAGATCTTCGGCCCGGTGCTGGCGGTGATCCCGTACACCAGCGTCACCGAGGCGATCGAGCTAGCCAACAATATCGAGTACGGCCTGGGCGCGGCGGTGTGGTCGCGCGACATCCAGGCGGCGGTCGAGGTCGCCAAGCGCATCCACGCCGGCACCGTCTGGATCAACGACTACCACCTGATCATCCCGCACGCCGGCTTCACCGGCTTCAAGCAGAGCGGCTTCGGCAACGAGCACGGGCTGCTTGGCTACCTCGACTACACGCTCCCCAAGCATATCCATGTCGACCTGATGCAGCGGCGCGATGGCCGGGTGTGGTGGGACGCGCTGCTGCCGCCGGATGATGCCGGCTCCGCTTGATCGCTTTCATTCTGTGATACTCTGTTCGCTTGATCACGTATAGATTGTGTTGCACTACGTGGCTTCGCCACGTAGTGCAACACAATAAGAAATTTGGGGGCGGCTTCGC
Organism: uncultured Kouleothrix sp.; assembly: GCA_937858455.1. Lineage (GTDB taxonomy): Bacteria > Chloroflexota > Chloroflexia > Chloroflexales > Roseiflexaceae > Kouleothrix. The sequence continues at coordinate 1,482 of CALLYN010001108.1, read as the reverse complement.
CGCCCCCAAACCCCCACCAAAGAGTAAGTTGTCAAGCGAATTAGGCGGCGCGCCGCTACTGCGCCGGCGACGCGCAGCGAAAGCCGATCTGGTCGCTCGACGTATTCGCCGGGAAGGCCTGGCGCGCGGCCGGCGACACTTCCGCCTGCGTCTGGGCCCACGAGCCGCCGCGCACCACGCGCGGGCCTGGGGCGTTCGGATCTTCGCGGCCATCAGCCGGATCGTACGGATAAGGCGTCTTGAGCGTGCTGGTCCACTCGGCCGCGTTGCCGGCCATGTCGCGCGTCCCGTTGATGTCGTCGCGGAACGTGCCAACCGCCACGGTATCGTCGCGCTTGGCGTCGGCCGAGTTCAGGCGGCTGGGATCCCAGCTGTTGCCCCACGGCCACGCCATCTTCATACGCGCCGAGGCATCCCACGAGGCCGCCTTCTCCCACTCGGCCTCGGATGGCAGGCGCTTGCCCGATTGCTCGCAGAAGAACTTGGCCTGCTGCCAGGTGACATTCAGCACCGGGAAGAAGCTGAACTGCCCATTGCTGGCGTAGTCGGGGTGCGTCGCCGATTTGAAGTTCAGCAGCTCGCAGCCGCGCTGGTCGACACACGTCACGAACGCCTGGTTCGTCACCTCGTTGCGGTCGATATAAAAGTCGTCGATCTGCACCACGTGCGGCAGGTCGGCCGGGTTGGCGTTGCTGCCCATGATGAAGTCGCCGCCGTGGATCAGCACCATCTCGCCGCTGAACGACTGCTGCGTGGCCGGCCGGTTCGAGAACTGCGGGGCCTTGTCGGCGCTCCAGATCTTCAGGTTGTCGAAGCGCATCTCCGAGGTGCCTGCCTCGGCGTTGGCTACCAGCGTGCCGAGCATGCCCGAGGCATACGCACCGTCGCTGGCGCTGTCGAGCTGCGCGCCGTTCAGGAACAGCGTGAAGGTATTGCCCGAGGCGTCGATCCGCAGCTGATTGACATCGCCACCCTTGCGCACCAGCGGCGATTCCTTCGCGGCGATCAGGTCGCTCCACTTATTCGCGCCATCCTGCTTGCGCAGCGTATACGTGCCGCTGCGCGCGTCGATCAGCAGCGCGTAGAAGTGGCTGGCGTCGCGGGCGCGGAACACCACCCCGCCGGCAGCCGCGCCTGTGCGATCGGCGCTCGCGTCCGAAAGGTCGATTTGCAGCGAGAAATCGCCTGCCAGCAGGCGTGGCGAGAACGCCCAGCGCGTCTGGTTCGGCTGCGACAGCTTCATGCTGTAGACACCGGGGTCGGCGATTGCGAGCGCCAGGTCGGGCGCGATCTGGCCGACCAGGCCGCTCTTATCGCCGCCTGCGCCGAAGTCGTCTTCCAGCGACAGCGTGCCTGCGGGCGCGGGCAGCGCGGGCAGCGCGGCAGTGGGCTGCGGCGCATTCGCGGCGGTAGGTTGCGGCGCGTTTGCGGCGGTGGGCTGCGGCGCGGCCGTAGGTGGCTGCGCGGTAGGCTGCGGCGCGA
>CALLYN010001107.1 GCA_937858455.1 uncultured Kouleothrix sp. | reverse complement strand
GACTTCGTCCCTCCAAACCACCCTTTTCAAACAACTTCTTAAGCTCCAGCTCAAAGCTCAAACCTACACGCCCTTGAGGTACTCGCGCACCATCAGCGCGACGGTGGCACCTTCGCCGGCAGCGCTGGCGGCCTGCTTGGTGCTGCCCTTGCGCACATCGCCGGCGGCAAAAATGCCCGGCACGCCGGTTTCGAGCGTGGGCGACGTAAGCACAAAGCCATACTCATCGCGGGCGATCTCGGGCGGCAGCCAGCCGCTGTTGGGCGTCAGGCCGATAAACACGAACACGCCGGCCGGCTCGAGATCCTCGGCGGCGCCGGTGGCGCGGTTGCGAATGCTGATGCCGCTGAGCTTGCTCTCGCCGTGCAGCGCCGTCACCTCGGTATTGTAGCGCACCTCGACCTTGGGCGTCTCGGCGATTTTATCGATCACAACCTTGCTGGCGGTAAGCTTATCGCCGCGCGCCAGGATCGTCACTTTGTCGGCGAAGCGCGTGAGGAACAGGCTTTCTTCGCCGGCGCTGTTGCCGCCGCCGATCACCGCCACGTGCCGGCCCTTGTAGAACGGGCCGTCGCAGGTGGCGCAGAAGTGCACGCCCGCGCCGATCAGCTCGTCTTCGCCGGGCACGCCGAGGCGCTTGTACGTCGAGCCGGTGGCGATCAGCACGGCGCGCGCGCCATACACATTGCCGTCGGCGGTAGCAACGTAGTGCGACTCTTCCTCGCCGCGCAGGCTCGTAACCTCCTGCGCCTGCAGCAGCTCGACGCCAAACCGGCGCGCCTGCTGGGTCAGCCGGTCGGCGAACTCGGCGCCGCCAATGCCCTCGGGGAAGCCGGGGAAATTGTCGAGCCGCTCGGTGACGCCGGCCTGGCCGCCCAGGCCGCTGCGCTCGATCACCAGCACATCGAGGCCCTCGCGCGCGGCGTAGAGCGCGGCCGTGAGGCTGGTAGGCCCGCCGCCGATGCAGATCAGGTCGTAGTAATCCATCTTCGCGCGCGTCTGCAGCCCCAGCTTGGCCGCCAGCTCGGCATTGCTCGGCTCGACAAGCATGCTGTCGTCGTCGAACACGATCGTCGGGATGATGCGCTTGCCATTGTTCACGCGCTCGACCAGCGCGAGCCCCTCGGCGTCCTGCTCGACATCGACCCAGTTATAGTGCACGCGCTGCTCGCCCAGAAACTTCTTGGCGCGCTTGCAATCGCTGCACCAGGTCGCGCCGTAGACCGTGAGGTTGGTGTGAGACATTCGAACGACTCCTTTGGGCATGTGGGCACGGCTCAGACCAGCGCTTCGCTGCGTCGCCCCGGCGCCGTAGGGGCGCAGGGCCGAAGCTCCGGCAGTTGAACCAGGCCTTATAGATCTACACAGAAGCGATATTGCACTACAGTCTGCTTGGGCGGCGATCTGTTACACGGGGCGGCGCAAGATGTATTATACTGGACGCACTCCTCCGGTCTTACGGTTCGTTGCCCAAAGAACACGTAGCGGCGCAATAGAGCGCGCCCATTCAAGCCTGAGGATCAAGGCATGGCTTCCAGAATGTTCCGCAGAGCCATGGCCAAGCCGCACGATGATTGTGTTCGATGCATGTGCTAGGGGAACGTTTGCTATGGCCGACCGCGGGCAAGAACCATTAGCGACAGAGGGTGGCGCCTCGGCCGACGACTTGCAGCTGCTCGAAAGGCTACGTGCCGGCGACGAGCGTGCGTTCGAGGCGCTGATCGGCCGCTACCACAGCGCGCTGCTGCGCCTGGCAATGATGTACGTGCCAAGCCGCGCCGTGGCCGAAGAGGTGGTGCAGGAAACCTGGCTGGGCGTGCTGCAGGGGCTAGCGCGCTTCGAGGGCCGGTCGTCGCTGAAGACCTGGCTGTTTCGCATCCTCACGAACCGCGCCAAGACGCGCGGCCAGCGCGAGAGCCGCAGCGTACCCTTCGCCGACCTGGCCGCCGCCGAGGCCACAGGCGACGAGCCGGCGGTCGACGCGGATCGCTTTCTGCCGCCCGGCCACGAAGACGCCGGCTGGTGGGCAATCTACCCGCGCGCCTGGTCGGGCGCGCCGGAAGAGCGGCTGCTGGCGCTAGAAACTCGTGAAGTGATCGACCGGGCCATCGCCGCGCTGCCGCCGGCCCAGCGCGAAGTGATCACACTGCGCGATATCGAGGGCTGGGGCTCGGAAGAGGTGTGTAACATTCTGCAGATAAGCGAGACCAATCAGCGCGTACTGCTCCACCGCGCGCGCTCCAAGGTGAGGCGCGCACTTGAGCAGTACATGGAGGAAATTGGTGTCTAACATGGCCGACGCTGAGACGCTACGCTTCTACCCATGCCAGGAGCTGGTCGAGCTTGTGACCGAATATCTCGAAGACGCGCTGAGCCCATCGGAGCACGCGAGCTTTGAGTCGCACCTCGCCATTTGCCTTGGCTGCCGAAATTATGTCGACCAAGTGCGCGGCACGGTCACGGCGATCAGGCACGTGCCGGAGGATCCGGTGGCGCCCGAGGCGCGCGACCGGCTGCTCGCGCTGTTTCGCGCTTGGAAGCAGGGCGCGGAAGAGCCATAGGCTAGCCCAGCGTGATCTCGCCGCCCTCGATCGTCGTGCCGCCGGATGCTTGATCGACATGCACGGCGATCGACACCGTGCCGCCGCTCACATTCAGGTGCGCCGCGTCGATCGTGCTGCCGGCGGCGCTGCCGACGGTGATCGTGCTGCTGAGCGCGCCGGCTTTTACTGTGCCCTTCGGGCCAACCACGTGGCCGCCGGCGGCCAGCTCGCCAACCCGAATATCCAGCACCGCCTGCGCGGCCCTGGCGCCCTGCTCGCGCAGGCCGGGGTCGTCGGCCGCAAACAGCAGGCCGTCGGCGTCGCGCATATACAGCACCGGCGCGCCCCAATCGCGGCCCTGTGGGTCGGCGTTGTAGGCGGCCAGCCGGCCAGCCGCGAGCGCCTGCTCGATCGGCAGGCCGCCCACCAGCGCGCCGTAGAAATGTGCGCTAAAGGCGATAGCGCAGGAGTCGCGGACGGATAGCTGGTTGGCCACCACCGCCGGCAGCTGCTGCTTCACCAGCGCGGGCGCTACGCCGCTCCACACATTCACCCCATCGCGCCGGCCGGTCTCACAGCCGCCCAGCACCGCCAACCGCACGCCATTGCCGCGCAGGTTGATCCCGAGCTGTTCGGCATCGACGGCCTGGTCGTCGAGCGCGAGCTTGCCGACACCGGCGTAGGTGCCGGGCAGATCGGCCATCTGGCGCTCGAAAGTCGCGTGGCCGGCGAAGTGAAAGATCGCCGTGCCGGGCAAGGCGGCCAGCAGCGCGTCGAGCGTAGCATCGGCGAGAAAGGTAGGCGCGATGCCTGGCTGGCCCGCGAAGGCCTGCGCCAGGTTCGCCTGCTCTTGCGCCAGGTCGAGCGGCGGCAAGCCCTCGGCCGAAGCGAGCGCGGCCACCAGCTTGAGCGGGGCGCGCGCCGGCGGCAACGAGCCAGGCGCGGGCAGCGGCTCGTGGCGCACAATCGCCA
>CALLYN010001106.1 GCA_937858455.1 uncultured Kouleothrix sp. | reverse complement strand
GATGGTGCTGAGATTTTGGCGCAAAGCGCCAAAATCTCAGCACAAAAGAAAGCGAGGTACCATGCTGCCGCAGGCAGAACAAGCCCATATCGGAGGCGACCGCCTAGCCTGTGGCATTTGACAAGATCGCGCCCCGCCGCCTATAATCGCCGAACCCCGGAAACCTCGCCAAAGCTGCATGCGCGCGTCGTGGCTGTCGTCGGCCCGACCGCTGATTCGCACAACAACAAGTGGTACTGCCTGCAATGGCGCAGACTTTTGCATAGCTCGCACAGCATGGAGGGTCGGATGAAGCAAACGCCTGTTTCTCTGGTCGCAGCGGCGATGGTGGTGCTGTTTGTTCTGGCTGGCTGCGGCGGCGCGCCGGCGGCCCCGGCGGCAAGCGGCGGTTCGGCGGCGGGTGGCCCACTCCAGAAGATCGGCGAGGGCGAGGGCGCGGTGTCGATCGTGGCCTGGCCCGGCTACATCGAGCGCGGCGACAGCGATAAGAACTACGATTGGGTCACTGGTTTCGAGAAGGACACCGGCTGCAAGGTCTCGGTGAAGACCGCCGCAACCTCCGACGAGATGGTGGCGCTCATGAACGACGGCGGCTTCGATCTCGTCACTGCCTCGGGCGATGCCAGCCTGCGCCTGGTGACCGGCGGGCGCGTGCAGGAGGTCAATACCGCGCTCATCCCCAGCTGGGCGAAGGTCGATAAGCGCCTGCAGGATGCGCCCTGGCATACCGTCGGCGGCAAGCACTATGGCGTGCCCTACCAGTGGGGGCCGAATGTGCTGGCCTACAACACCGAGGCGTTCAAGGGCCAGGCCCCCGATAGCTGGAAGGTGGTGTTCGAAGAGATCACGCTGCCCGACGGCAAGAGCAACAAGGGCCGCGTGCAGGCCTACGATGGCCCGATCTATATCGCCGACGCCGCGCTGTACCTCAAGGCCACCAAGCCCGCGCTTGGCATCAAGGATCCGTACGCGCTCAGCCGCGACCAGTTCAACGCCGTGATCGAGCTGCTGCGCGGCCAGCGCCAGCTGGTCGGCCGCTACTGGCACGACGCCGGCGTGCAGGTCGACGATTTCACCAAAGAGGGCGTCGCCGCCTCGAGCTCGTGGCCCTACCAGGTGAACTTGCTGCAGGCCAACAAGCAGCCGATCGCCAGCGTGGTGCCGAAAGAGGGCGCCACCGGCTGGGCCGATACCACCATGATGGCCGCCAATGCCCCGCACCCCAACTGCGCGTATAAGTGGCTCGAACACTCGCTCGACCCCAAGCTCCAGGGTGACCTTGCGGCCTGGTTCGGCTCGGTGCCGTCGGTGCCCGACGCGTGCAAGGGCAATGCGCTGCTCACCGACACCGGCTGCTCGACGAATGGCTTCGATAACTTCGATAAGATCGCTTTCTGGCGCACGCCCGTGGCCGATTGCGGCGACGGCAAGCAGGATTGCGTGCCGTACTACGAGTGGGTTACCAGCTATATCGCGGTGATCGGCGGAAGATGACGCTATGGCTGGCTGGCAAGACGACTGGCTTCAGCATGTCGCTGGAATGCCGCCCTGTCGTCTTGCCACCTTGCCATCGTGCCTGTGAGGGTATGTATGCAGCCACAGCTCTGGATCGATGGCGCGTGGTCGGATGGCGCCGCGCGTATGCCGGTTGTGAACCCCGCCACCGGCGCGCAGTACGCCGAGGTTGCCAGCGCCGGCCCGGCCGATGTCGACCGGGCGGTGCAGGCCGCGCGCACAGCCTTCTACGACGGCCGCTGGTCGCGGCTGACGCCCGGCGAGCGCTCGAAGATCCTCTGGAAGCTGGCCGACCTGCTCGAGGCCAACGCCGAGGAGTTCGCCCGCGCCGAGTCCGAGAATACCGGCAAGCCCTACAAGTTCCTCAGCCTCGGCGGCGATATTCCGTTCGCGATCGATAACCTGCGCTTCTTCGCGGCGGCCGCGCGCGATACCCACGGCGCCCGCGCCGGCGAGCTGGCCGCCGGCTACACCAGCATGTTCCGCCGCGAGCCGGTCGGCGTCGTCGGCCAGATCGCGCCGTGGAACTACCCGCTGATGATGGCGATCTGGAAGATCGGCCCGGCGCTCGCCGCCGGCTGCACGGTTGTGCTCAAGCCCGCGCCTGGCACGCCGGTCACGACGCTGATGCTCGCCGAGCTGACCAAGCAGGCCGGCTTTCCCGACGGCGTCGTCAATGTGATCACCGGCGGCAACGACGCGGGC
>CALLYN010001105.1 GCA_937858455.1 uncultured Kouleothrix sp. | reverse complement strand
CGCGACGATCAGCTGCGCGCCGCCAAAGCCGAGCGTGGCGTTGTGGTGCGGCGGCAGGCTGGGAATATCGGCGCCGAGCGCCTGGCGCAGCGCCTCGGCTGCGGCTGGCCCGTACAGCGCCAGCTGGCCGTGCGAGCGCCCGGCGGCTTCGAGCGCCACCTGATCCTGAAAGAAAATATTCTTCTTCAGGTGCGCCCAAACCGCGCCGCCCTGGCCGGGGCTGGTGGCCAGCAGCAGCGCGTCGTCGAGGGCGTGCACCGCCAGCACGTCGATGATCCGGCCGATCGGCGTGGTCAGCACGCTGCGCGCGCCCGCGCCCGGCCGCAGCCGCTCGATATCGTTGGTCGAGAGCCGGTGCAGCAGCGCGGCGCGGTCGCGCCCGCGCATCAGGATCCGCCCGGCCTCGCCCTCGTCGGCCAGCGCGGCGCCGTGCAGCGCGGCGGCATAGGCCGCGCCGTTGGTATCGGCAGAATTGGTCATTGGCTCGTTTCTCGCATACTGGTGCGGCCCACCGCCGCGCCCGGCATGATACCATGCCGCCCGGCGCGCCGCAAAGGCAAGAATTCTGCTACTATACGGGCTGCACGGGCGGCGCGATCTGCCCTCGCCAACACTCCATATGGCGCACCCGGCTGAATTTTGCCTTCCCTTCGGCACGCTCCGCCGAGCCGGCAGAGCGGTACTTTTCGTTTTCGGTATTTGCGCTCAGAGAGGGCAAATACCGAAAACCGTACATGATCGAGTACCATGCTGCCGCAGGCTAAACCAGCGCCGAGTAAGTCGCGTGAAAAGAGAGAGATAATGACCGAAATCCACACGCCCGACTGGGTCAAGCACGCGGTGTTCTACCAGATCTTCCCCGACCGCTTCGCCAAGAGCGATGCGCTGGTGAAGCCCACCAACCTCGAGCCGTGGGACGCCACGCCGACGATCGAGGGCTACAAGGGCGGCGACCTGCTTGGCGTGGCCGAGCACCTCGACTACATCCAGGATCTCGGCGTCACCGCGATCTACTTCACGCCGATCTTCCAGAGCGCCTCGAACCATCGCTACCACACCCACGATTACTACCAGGTCGACCCGCTGCTGGGCGGCAATGCGGCGTTCCACACGCTGCTCGACGCCTGCCACCGGCGCGGGCTGCGCGTGGTGCTCGACGGCGTGTTCAACCACGCCAGCCGCGGCTTCTTCCAGTTCAACGATATTCTCGAGAACGGCCCGCACTCGCCCTGGCTCGACTGGTTTACGATCGAGGGCTGGCCGCTCAGCCCCTACGATGGCGCGAGGCCGGCCAACTACCGCGCCTGGGTCGGCAACCGCGCGCTGCCTAAGCTCAACACCGATAACCCGCAGGTGCGCGAGTTCATCATGCAGGTTGCCGAGCACTGGCTGCGCCAGGGCATCGACGGCTGGCGGCTCGACGTGCCCTTCGAGATCCACACCCCCGGCTTCTGGGCCGAGTTCCGCGCGCGCGTCAAGGCGATCAACCCCGAGGCCTATATCGTCGGCGAGATCTGGCACGACAGCCGGCCGTGGCTCCAGGGCGACCAGTTCGACGCGGTGATGAACTACCTATTCACCGAGGCGGCGATCGCATTCTGCGCCGGCCCGCGCGTGCTGCCCGACCAAGTGGCCGGCCGCTCGTACCACCCGATCCCGGCGCTTTCGGGCTACGACTACGCCAACAAGATCGACTGGCTGCTGCAGATCTACCCCTGGGAGATCCAGCTGGCCCAGCTGAACCTGCTCGACAGCCACGACACCGCCCGGCTGATCAGCATCGCCAATGGCGACACCGCCAGCGTGCGCCTGGCGACGCTGCTGCAGATGACCTACCCCGGCGCGCCGAGCATCTACTACGGCGACGAGATCGGCCTGCCCGGCACCAACTTCGACCCCGACACCCGCCGCGGCATGCCCTGGGCCAACCGCGAGCGCTGGGACATGGATCTGCTGGCGTACCACAAGCAGCTGATCGCGCTGCGCCACGCTCACCCGGCGCTGCGTACCGGCGCCTACGCGCGCCTGCACGCCGACGATGCGACCTACGCCTTTGCGCGCGCCGACGCTGCCGAGGCGCTGCTGGTGGCGGTGAATGTGGCCGAGCAGCCGCGCACGATCGAGTTCGCTGCGGGCGAGCACTTCGCCGAAAACGCCGAGCTGCGCGCGCTGTACGGCACGCGGGGCGCGCGCGTCGAGGGCGGCCGGCTGCGCGCCGAG
>CALLYN010001104.1 GCA_937858455.1 uncultured Kouleothrix sp. | reverse complement strand
CCCGCCAGAAGGGAAGTGCGAGGGGCAAAGCCCCTCGCTCACCCCCTTTTCAAACAGGCTCTAAGGTGATCAAGCGAAGAGTGTATCATAGCACGAGTGGCGCGACGCCCAGCCAAACAGCACGATCGCACCGCTCGGATCAAAGATAACTGAAACGCGTGTGGAAATACTAAGCTTTGCAGTAATGCCTGAATGGGCCTATATATACTAGCGTAGGCCAGAGCGGGGCACATTTCAAGAAGATCATACGATACCAAGGGTAAAGAATCTACAAGCCGCAGCTCGCGGCCCGGTATGCCACCGTAAAAACGGCAGCCTCCGGTCGCTGGCATAGCGAGCAGGGCAGCACCGCACAGCGGCGCCGCTCGTGCGATAGTGCTGCATCGTGCCAGCGCTATGATAGCGGGGCGCATGCTATAATCCGCCTGATGGTTCGACACAAGGCGGCATGAATGACCACAATTCTGATTGTGGGCGCGGCCGACACGGGGCGCGCGCCGATCGCGGCGGCGCTGCTGCAGCGCCTGCTCGATACACAATACCCCGGCGCCCGCGCCGAGAGCGCCGGGGTGCTGGGCCACGACGGCGACCCGGCCGAGGTTGAGGCGCGCGACACAATGCTGCACATGGGCATCGACCTCTCGGGGCACCGCGCGCGCTCGGTCGACGACGCGCTCGCCGCTGCGGCAGCGCTGCTGCTGGCGATCGACAGCGGCACCGCGCTGGTGCTGCGCGGGCGGGTGCGGCAGGTGCCGTGGTACTCGTTCTTCGACTGGGGCTGGCGCTCGCCGCGGCTGTGGTGGAACGCCTGGCGCCAGGAGGGGCCGGAATGGACCGCGCCGACCGCGCTGGTCGATCTGGCCAAGCCGGCGTTCAAGCTCGGCGTGGCGGCGGTCGGTCAGCTCGACGAGGACGTTGATCGCGCCGGTCACCTCGCCATCGTCGCCGTAGAGCAGCGTCGGATAGGGCAGGAAGGGGACGCGGGCGCCGTCGGGCCGCTCCAGGAGAGATGAGATGACGCGGAAATTCAGACTGTTCGCGCTGCTCGCCGCCAGCCAGGCCTGCGTGATCGCCGGCCTGAACCTGGGCTGGTCCGCCGGCACCGTCATCGGCAGCAGCCTGACCTGCACCGTGCTGGCCGGCCTGGCCTACCTCAACGGCATGGCCGTGCTGCGCAGCTTCCTGACCAACTTCGCCACGCACGCCAAGCGCCTGTCCGAGGGCGACCTGTCGGTCGACATCTCGATCGACGCCGCCAACGCCGACTCGGCCGTGATGCTGCGCTCGCTGCAGACGCTGCAGGCCGAGCTGCGCCGCTCGATCAGCGCCATCCGCTCGGGCGCCGACGGCGTGACCACGGCCGCCACCGAGATCGCCAGCGGCAACCAGGACCTGTCGGCCCGCACCGAGCAGACCGCCAGCAACCTGCAGCAGACCGCCAGCTCGATGAGCCAGCTCAACGGCACCGTGCGCCAGAGC
>CALLYN010001103.1 GCA_937858455.1 uncultured Kouleothrix sp. | reverse complement strand
CGCGGGCGGCCCGGCGGCGCACAGCCCGCTCAGGTCGGTGCAGGCGACCAGCGCCGTATCAACGCCCGCGCCGGCAAGTTCATCCAGCAGCTCGGCCCAGCGCGCGGCCGGGCCAGCGCGATCGGGGGCGGTTTTGACCGCCTGAATAAGCGCGTCGACGCGCGCCTGCAGCGCCTCGGGCAGGTATGGCACAAGGCCGGCGCGCGCGAGCGCATCCTGGTACACGCGCGCCTCGGCGGTGGGCCGGGTTGCCAGCAGCGCCACGCGCCGGGCATCGTGCGGCAGCGCGCACAGGGCAAGCTCGACCATGTTCAGCAGCGGCACGGCCAGGGCGGCGGCCAGCTCGGCATAGTAGATATGCGCGGTGTTGCAGGGCATGGCGATCAGGCCCACGCCGGTGCCGGCCAGGGTGCGCAGCCCGGCCGCGATCGAGGCCCGCAGCGCCGCGTGGTCGATCGGCCGGTCGACGTAGAATGGCGTCGGCAGCGAGTAGATCATCATGGGCGGGAACTCGTCGTCGTAACGCGCGCCGTACTGGCGCTGGCACTCGCTCACCACCATGTCGACAAACGGCGCCGTCGATCGCGGCCCCATCCCGGCAAGAATGCCAATCATCGGCGGCGCATCGGCCGCAGGTGGCATGCGTCCATCGTCGCGGCTTTCCGCGTACATCGTATCAATCCTGCCCTTCTGCCGCGCGTAGCATGGCCCGCTTCGAGGCGCGCCCGAAGCGCCGCTGAAACACGCGCACCACCGGGTAGCCCAGCCGCGCCAGCAGGCTATAAGGCCGCGAGAACGCCAGCACGTCGTAGTGCACCGCATCGCTGGCGCGATCCCACTCGACCAGAAAGCGCTCTTCGCCGCGGGCCTCGTGCAAGCCGAGCGTGCCGTAGGCGAAGCCGCGCCGCCGTACCCGCCCGTCGTCGTCGTCGATCGTGTAGACCACGCGGCAGATGTTCAGCGACCACAGGCCCGGCAGGCTGGCCAGCAGCGCCACTGTCGTTCCGGCGGCGATCGGCGCTTCAGGCCAGCACAGACGCATCCAGCCGACATCGAACATGGCCCAGCGCTCGAACGCGGTGCGGGCGCGCTCGAATGTGGCCGCGCCAGCGCCCAACCGCGCGCGGTTATGGTCGACGCGCCAGCCGGCCGGGGGAGCGCCGCGCGACGCGCCGACATCCGGGTAGGTAAACGGCGTGTGGCGGTAGGCGGCGATCAAGTTGGCGATCTGCTCGCGCGTCGGCTCTTTGAGCAGCAGCATACGACTCCTGGGGAGAGTTTGCTATTGTGTTCGGTTTACCAGCCTCTGCGCGGAAAACCGAAGATGATCAGCTACACGACTTACCCAGCCGGCCCTTTTTAGCCTGCGGCAGCGCGGTCGGCCGAGATTGCACGCCTGCAGCAGCGAGATATACTATACTGCCGTGGCCGCATCCGCGCAATCGGCCTGCCGGCAGCCTGGCCGGCGCAATCATCGAGAGGAGCAGGCGATGCCGACCCAGATCCTTTGGAAACCGTGGGCCATGCCGGGGCTCGAGCATGTGGCCCTGAGCGCCACCGCCGCCGGCGAGGCGCTGGCCGATGGCGTGATCATCGGCTTCGGCGACGGAGGCACGCCGTTTCGCGTGCGCTACACCGTGCAGTGCGACGCGGCCTGGCACACACGCGCAGTCAGGGTCGACCTGCTCGACGCCACCGAGCGCCGGATCGAGCTGCACGGCGACGGCGCGGGCCACTGGGCCAACGAGGCCGGCGCGGCCTTGCCCGCGCTCGACGGCTGCCACGACGTCGACATCTCGGCCACGCCGTTCACCAACACGCTGCCGATCCGCCGGCTGGCGCCGCTGGGCGCGGCCGCCGAGATCGAGGTGGTGTATATCGCGCTGCCGGGGCTGGTGGTGAGCCGCGCGCGCCAGCGCTACACCCGCCTCGGCCCGGCGCTGGTTCGCTTCGAGGCGCTCGACACCGGCTTCGCGGCCGACCTACCAATCGACGCCGAGGGGCTGGTCGAAGACTACCCCGGCCTGTTCCGGCGCGTCGTAGGCTAGGCCAGGCCAATCACTCAAACCAGGCTGTGCCTGGGAACTGGTGCGCGCGCGCCACCGCCTCGTTCAGCTCGACGCCAATGCCCGGCCGCTCGCTCAGCGCGATATAGCCGTCCTTGATAATATCCTCGCCGTCGGCTGTGATCGTGCGCCAGTAGTCGCGGTGCAGCCAGTGGAACTCGAGCACCAGGAAGTTCGGCACGCTGGCGCACACGTGCGCCGAGGCCATGGTGCCGATCGGCGAGGCGACGTTGTGCGGCGCGAATGGGATGTAGTACAGCTCGGCCAGGTTGGCGATCTTGCGGCACTCCGAGAGCCCGCCGCACTTCGGGATGTCGGGCATGATGATGTCGACCGCCTGCTTGACGATCAGGTCGCGGAAGCCGTGGCGCAGGTACAGGTTCTCGCCGGCGCAGATCGGCGTGGCGCTGGCACGCTTGACCTCGCGCATGGCGTCGATGTTTTCCGGCGGCACCGGCTCTTCGAGCCACAGCAGGTGAAACTGCTGCAGGTCGCGCGCGAGGCGAATGGCGCTGGGCACATCGAGCCGGGTGTGCACGTCGACCGCCACCGCCACATCGCGGCCAGCCGCGCGCGTGGTCATGTCCACCAGCTCGAGCATACGCTCGTGCTCCCACTGGTCAGCGGTGTGGTTGAAGGCGTCCTTCACGCGCCCGTGGGCGCGGCTGCGGTCGCCGGTGTAGGCGCCGATGTCGAGGTCGATCTTCAGCGCGGTGAAGCCGCGCGCGACCACGCCCTGCACCACGCGCTCGATCTCGCCGAAGTCCATGCTCGGCTCGACCTGGCAGTCGGCGTAGACGCGAATGCTATCGCGGAACTTGCCGCCAAGCAGCGCATACACCGGCGCGCCGAGGGCCTTGCCCTTGAGATCCCACAGCGCCAACTCAATACCGGTGAGCGCGGTGATCAGCGCGCCGGCGAAGCCGCCGTCGAACACGTGGCCGCGCCGCAGCTCCTCGAAGATCGCGTCGATCTGCAGCGGGTCGCGGCCGATCAGGCCGGCGCGCAGCTCGTGGATGATCGCGATCGCCTGCACGCCGCCGTGCACGCACTCGCCCAGCCCGCTGATGCCCTCGTCGGTCTCGACCCGCACCCAAAGGTGCATGCCATGCCCCAGCGTGGCGGCCGTCTTGATTGCTGTTATCTTCATGTGTTCACCTGTGAATTACAAGACTTACGCGGTCGCTGCGATATCGGCTCCTTCTGCCTGCGGCAGCATGGTACTTCGCTTTCTTTTGTGCTGAGATTGTGGCGCTTTGCGCCACAATCTCAGCACCATAGATGAAAAAGTACCGCTCTGCCGAAGGCAAAAACGCGCACCGCGTAACTCCTGTGAATGACACGAGCTATGCGGTGTTCTCCTGGGCGGGAGGCTTGGAGAGCGCAGTGCCTCCAAAATCATCTCTTTCTGGGTCGGCAAAGCCGCCCCCGAAACCCCCACCACGTAGCTCGTGTGGATTAAGCTTTCTGACCCTGCTGCTTCCGCCATGCCTCGTACTCGGCCCAGCCCTCGTCGCTGAGCGGGTAGTACTTCGCCAGGCTGCCGCCCTGCGCCAGCATGATCCGGCTGAAGACCTCCCACTCCTCGTGGTCGAGCGTGTGCTGGAGCACCAGCTCGGCCATCTGCGCCGGCACCAGCACCGCTCCGTCGTCGTCGGCGATCATGATGTCGCCGGGCAGCGCCAGCACCCGGCTGCAGGCGATCGGCACATTGTAGGCCCACGGGAACAGGCTGGCCTGCGAGGCATAGTTCGGTGTAAAGCCGCGCGTCCACAGCGGCACGCCGATCTCGCGCACGCGCGGCCAGTCGCGGATGCAGCCATCGACCACAATGCCCACGCCGCCGCGGCCCTTAAAGTAGGTGATCAGCATCTCGCCCATGCAGCCGGTGTAGGCGTCGCCGAACGCCTGCACCGCCAGCACGTCGCCGGGCTGCACGCTCTCGAACACGGCCCACAGCGCGCTCACCTGCTCGGCGTGCTCCTGGGCCAGGCCCGAGGCCACGTCTTCGCGCTGCGGCATGAACTGCAGCGTGACGACCGGCCCTACCACCTTGGCGCCGGGCTGGCGCGCCACCGGCCCTTCGACGAACGTCTGCCGCACGCCCATGCGGTGCATCACCGCGCTGGCGGTGGCGCTGCCCACGCGGTACAGCCGCTCGATCAGCTCCGGCGCCGGCCGCTCGAACGGCGGGCCGCTGATCGGCAGCGCGCGCGACCAGCCAGGCGCCGGCAGGGCGATGCCACGCAGGTCTTCGGGGTTTGATCGCATCGGGTGCTCCTTGTGTGCTATGCGGGCCGTTTGGCCCCGCCAAACGAGATTATACGCGATAATGCATGGTATAATGCGCCATCGGCTCCTCAACGTAGCTCCCCAGCAGCATCTTCAACGAAAGGAGGTTTCACTCCCTGTAGCAGCAGAGCGGCCGCCAGGCACGCACGGGTTCGGCTGCCCACTATCGGGCGATGCCGCGGCGCTCAGCGCAGAGTCATGCTTACCAAAGGAGGAACACGCATGGCATCGGATCAACCGCAGGGCCGCATATCACGCCGCAAATTTCTCCGCGCCAGCCTGATGGGCGCTGGCGCCACGCTGCTGGCCGCCTGTGGCGGCGCCAGCACCACCGAGGCGCCTACCAGCCCGCCGCAACC
>CALLYN010001102.1 GCA_937858455.1 uncultured Kouleothrix sp. | reverse complement strand
CTTTGCCGGGCGCCGCACAAGAAAACACAAGTAATCAAACGGAGTTGGTATTATACCCAGAACGATTGGCCGCGCGAATCGTTGACAGCGGCGCGGCTGCGCGCTATAGTGCCCGGCATCAATACGCGCTCGCGTCTGCGCGGAGGCGGTGATGGGGCATATGTTCGCGCGACTCTGGCCGGCGCTGCTGGCGCTGGCCGCTGGCCTGGCGCTGGCGTGCGCCTTGCTGGCGACACTGGCCGGCTGGCTGGCCGGCGGCGACGAGCTGGGGGCCGCGCGGGAGCGTTGGGCGTCGCGCCCGCTCGCACGCTACCGCCTGGTGGTGAGCGAAGAAACCAGCGCTGGCGGCTGCCGCCAGGATGTGCGCGTGCAAAACGAGCGCATCGTCGCGGTGCTGCAGAACCAGTGCGTGCGCGTCGCCAGCTGGACGGTCTCGAACCTGTTTGCCTGGGCCGCCGGCCTCGATCGGCGCAGCACGCGCTGCTACCCGACCGACGTGACGTGCGTATGCCACGCGATCTACTCGGCCGAGGCGCGCTACGACCCGCAGCTTGGCTACCCGCGCCAGATCACCTACCAGTGGCGCCTCGAGACCAACTGGGCCTACGCCGGCCACTGGGAGCGTATGGTTCGCGCCCACGAGCTGCCGAACTGCGTTTCGGTCGCCCGCCGCGTCGGCGGCTACATCAGCGTCACCGTGCTCTCGCTCACCCCCGAGCCATAGCCGGCGCGCGGCATCGGCCAAAAAAATCGCCCAAAATCGGGTCTTGACGAGCGTGCATCCTTCTTGTATACTCTGGATACTCCATTGGATCCAGAGTCGCGTCCAAACCATCATCCTCACTTTGCACACGCCAACAGCAGGCCATGCGGCCTGAGATGAATAAGCAGCGAGGCTTATTTCGTGTTGCACCCATTTCAGCGTGAAGCTGCCTATAGCGAGCTTGCAGACGCGCTTGGCGCCGAGTATGTCTCGACGCGGCCGAGCGACCGGCTCATCTATACCGGCGATTGGTCGTGGATGTCGCAGGTGTGGCTCGACCGCGGCCAGCAGCCGCCTATGCCCGATTTCGTGGTGCACCCCGGCTCGGCCGACGAGATCGGCCAGGTGCTGCGCGTAGCGGCGCGGCACGGCCTGCCGGTGGTGCCCTGGGGCGGCGGCTCGGGCTCGCAGGGCGGCGCGGC
Organism: uncultured Kouleothrix sp.; assembly: GCA_937858455.1. Lineage (GTDB taxonomy): Bacteria > Chloroflexota > Chloroflexia > Chloroflexales > Roseiflexaceae > Kouleothrix. The sequence goes on along the minus strand of CALLYN010001102.1, from coordinate 1,679 downwards.
GCCACTGTACGGCGGCATCGTGCTCGACACCAAGCGCCTGAACCAGATCGTCGCGATCGACGAGCAGTCGCTCACGGTGCAGGCGCAGGCCGGCGTGATTGGCACGACGCTTGAGTGGGCGCTGAACGAGCGCGGGCTGACGCTGCCGCACTACCCCTCTTCGGCCAACTGCGCCACGGTGGGCGGCTACCTTGCCGCGCGCGGCTCGGGCGTGATCTCGACGAAATACGGCAAAGCCGAAGACATGGTGCTGTCGATCGAGCTGGTGCTGCCTAACGGCACGGTGATGCGCACGCTGCCGGTGCCGAACCACGCGAGCGGGCCTGGGTTGCTGCAGCTGTTCGTCGGCTCGGAGGGCACGCTTGGCGTGATCACCGAGGCGACCATGCGGATCGAGCGGCTGCCCGAGGCGCGGCTGCTGCGCGCGGTGCTGTTCCGCGATCTCGCGGCGGCGCTCGAGGCTGGCCGGCGGATCATGACCAGCCGGCTCCAGCCGTGTGTGCTGCGCCTGTACGACCCAGCCTCGACCGGATCGATGCTCAAGCGCGTGCTCGGGCTCGATCTGCAGGGCGCGTGCTTTATTCTCGGCTTCGACGGCTGGGCCGAGATCGCAGCGGCGCAGGAGGCGCGCGCGCTGGCGATCTGCGCCGATCTGGCCGGCCAGGACCTGGGCCGCGAGCCGGGCGAGCACTGGTGGCATCATCGCTACGATTTCTACTACCCGCCGCTGGCGATCGCGATGCCCAAGATGTTCGGCACGCTCGAGACAGTGTGCACCTTCGACAAGATCGAGCCGCTATACCGGGCCAAGAAGCGCGTGATCGAGCAGGACTTCGCCGCCTGGGGTGCGCGCTATATCGCGCACTTCTCGCACTGGTTCCCCTGGGGCGTGATGATCTACGACCGCTTCATGATCGACGAGCCGCCGGCCGACCCGAGCGAGGCGCTGCGGCTGCATAACCGGGTGTGGACGCAGGCGGCGCGCACGTCGCTCGAGTGCGGCGCGGTGCTGAACGAGCACCACGGCATTGGCTGGAAGCTCGGCCGGCTGATGCCCGAGCTGCTGGGCGCGTCGTGGCCGGTGCTCGAGGGCATCAAGCGGACGATCGACCCGCAGAATATTATGAATCCGGGCAAGCTTGGCTTCCCGGCGGCGCGCTAAACCCCGCCATATGATACGCTGTTCGCTTGATCACGTATCGATTGTGTTGCACGATGTAGCTTCGCCACGTCGTGCAACACAAAAAGAAATTTGGGGCGGCGAAGCCGCCCCAAGCCCCCGCCAACGTGTAAGTCATCAAGCGAATTTGGTAAGTGCCCGATTGCAGGAGCCGGACAAGGCAACTGCGTAAGTCCCAAGAGCTTCTGACACAAACAGAATGAATGTAATCGACACAACCGAAGGCTGCCGCTACTGCCTGATGTGCCGGCATATCTGCCCGGTGACGCGCGTGACGTTTAACGAGGCGACATCGCCGCACGGCTGGGCCTTGGCGATCGCTTCGGTGCGGCGCGGCCTGCTCGACTGGGATGCCGAGACGGCCAACCTGCTGTACCAGTGCGCCGACTGCGGCGCTTGCCAGGCGTTCTGCGTCACTGGCCAGCCGCTGCCGCAGGCGATTGTGGCGGCGCGCGCGCAGGTGGCAGCGGCTGGCGGCGCCCCCGCAGCCGTGGCCGAT
>CALLYN010001101.1 GCA_937858455.1 uncultured Kouleothrix sp. | reverse complement strand
AGAGCGCCAACCGACTGCACCGGCAGCAGGTCGGCCAGGCCGCCTGCAGCGGCCGCAGCATTGGCGCCGCCGCCGACAACCAGCTGGCCGCCCAGGCTGACCCAGATCGCCAGCGCCTCGCGCTGAGCCGGCGCCAGCACAGCGCTATCGATATCGTGGAAGAACAGCGCGTCGAGGCCACGCAGCGCCCCGACCGTCTCGGGCAGATCGCTGACGGCGATGTGGCGCACGCGCGCGCCCGAGAAGCCATTGATCTGCACTGCATCGAGCGCATTGAGCAGGGCCGGGTCGCTGCTGACGACGCCAATCAGAAAGATGCTGTCGTCGACGGCGTCGATCGACACGTCCTGCGATGCCAGCTCAGTTGCGCCATCGAGCAGCCGCACACGGCCATTCGGCGAGTAGACGGCGCTATAGGCATCGAGCACCACGCGCTTACGCGAGCCGCGCGGCAGATCGACCGCGCGCCGAAACACCTGCTCGTCGAAGCGGCCCGGCAGCGACCACTCAAGCTCGGCGCGCAGATCGGGGCCATCGTTAGCCACATCGACAACCACGGGGAACCACTCGCCCAGGCGGTAGCTGCCATCGTAGCCCGCGCGCACCTGCAGCGTCACCGGCGACTGCGCCAGCGCCAGCGGCAGCGCGGCGGCGCCTGTGCATAGGCCCGCCAGAACCGCAAGCAGGAGCAGCCATGGGCGCGCGCGGCGCAACACAGATAGCGGCATACGCACCTAGGACTCGGAGCGGCGGCGCATCAGCCGCTCGCGGCGGGCATTGCGCCGTAGCAGCGCCTGCATCTGGCGGCGCATCAGCGTAGGCATGCGCGTGTTCACCTCGCGCTCGACCTGCACAGGCAGCTCTTTCTGGGTATACTCGGCGAGCTTTTCAGCCAGCAGCGCCTCAACGCGGCTGGTATCCGCCAGCTCGCCGCGGCGCTCTTGCACCGTGTGATACTCCTTCAGCAAGGTCAGCACGTCCTTCTGGGTACGCTCTTTCTCGCGCTTCTTGAAATCGGTAAGGTAATCGTTGATCGTCGTGGCGACATTGCGCGGGTCGGGCACATGCTTAAAGGTGAACTTGCCGCCGCCGCCGCCCGTCTCGATAAACACATCGCCGTAGCCGAGAATGCTCTCGACAAAGCTGACATCGAACGACACGTCCTGGATGCGGTCGAGCGGGGCGCTGCGCGTGCTCTCGGGGCCAAACGGGCGCTTATCGACATCGACGATCTTATCGCGCTGGAGGATATATTTATCGTGCTCATGCTCTTCGCGCACCCAGATAATGCGGCCGATGCAGCCAAGCGCGATCGGCAGCCAGATCAGCAGCGCCCAGCCGCCACCGATCAGCTCGAGGCGCGAGGCAATAATAAGCAGCACCGACGAGAGCAGCAAAATACCGAAGGGGCGCAGCATGGCCAGCACCAGAAAGATCCAGAATGGCCGCCACGTCACTTCTTCCTTTTCGTAGTTGATCTCGGGGTTGGTCGAGAACAGCCAGGGAATTGGTCCAGGGCGCTCTTCGACATGAATAGGCGCCTCGCGCTTCTTGTCGGGCTTCTTGCCGTAGACCTGATCTTCGATGATCTGGCGCAGCAGCTCGGGCTCGTTCTGCTTGCGCAGCTTGCCAAGCTCGGCGCTGATCTTCTGCTGCATGAGGGCAGGGTTGGCGGCCCACTCGAACAGCAGCTTGCGCACACTCAGCGAGCCGACGACGAGCTTGCCATAGGCTACCGCAGGCTTCTCGGGCGGCTTGGTTTTGAGCAGGCCGAGCCTGAAGCGCAGCTGATCGCGCCAGAGCGCAAGCTGGCCAAGGAAGTAGGCGAAATAGCTATCGGCGCTGAGGTTCACCTGCTGGATGTTTTCGAGCAGGATCTCCTGCTTGACGTGCCGCACCAGCAGCTGCGTATCGTCGTAGATCACGCGGGTGTTAGTGAGGATCAGGAAATCGTTGGCCCAGTCGATCGTCAGGTAGACCAGCGTACCGAACGCGACCAGGGCGACCAGAAACAGCAGCAGGTTGATCAGGTCGGCGCCGGCGGCGCTGGCCTGATCGATATAGAAAACGCGCCCGCCCTGGTAGCGAAAGTAGATCATCAGCGCAAGCGTGGCCATAGCCAGCAGCAGCAGCGTATCGGCGGAGATGCCGAAGCGGCCTGGCTTCTTTTTCTTCTTTGGATCGCTGTTGCCGCGAAACCAGACGAACAGCAGCCCGCCGATCAGCGCCAGGAAGAAGATATTAATCACATCGACCAGGCGGCCAGTCGGGGCGACGTCGCGCTGGAAGAACTGGCCGCCGACGAGGCGATACAGGGCCAGGCCAAACGTGAGGGCGGCGATCAGCAGCGGGATGAAGATCCGCTGCAGCAGCAGAATCCAGTGGCGGCGCGTGTAGTGGAGGATCTGTTCGCCTTCGTCCAGCTCCAGATCAACATTGGGCTTCAAGAACCCGAGCATGGAGAACCTCCTCGGCCAGCATGTATGCGAGACTGTATAGATGCTATAACAGAGCGATTGAGCGGAGAGCCGCCGGTCATCCTGATGCGCTCCGGGGCCACCCCACAGGATCAGTATCTCTGCTCTCCGCGAGCGAATTAGGTAGCGCTGCAAACCGTCACGCTAGTGGCCATCGGCATAGGCGCCGCGCAGTTCGGCCGGCAGCAGCGCGGCGACCTGGCGCATCAGCTCGTTGGTAGCCCGCTCGCGCGCGTCGCGCGGGGCGGCGTGCTCGGCCGCGCCGAGCCGGAATGGCTTGCCCACCGTGACGGTAACGCGCGGGAAGCCCAGCCACGGAAAGCGCCGCATAAACACGCGCGGCGTGCCGGTAAGCGCCACGGGCACGATCGGCGCGCCGCTCTTGAGCGCCAGCAGCATCGGATCGGTGCCAAGCGTGGCCGTCCACGGCACACCGGGGTCGATCTGTGGCCCGATCTGCAGCGCGCTCACGCCCAGCGCGCCGACTACGGCACCGGAAGTTTCGCCGCCGGCGACGACCAGCTTGCGCACACCTTGTCCAGCCAGCCCGACGGCCAACCGGGCCAGTGCCTGCTCGATCAGTCGCCCCGCGTGCTCGCTGCCCAATTCGGTCTGAACCCGTTGCACCGCTTCGGGTTCGCTGGTCGCGTAGATCAGCACCGGGCCGGCGGCCAGTTGCGATGCAGCCCAGGCCAGCGCCGTGGCAACCGCATCCT
>CALLYN010001100.1 GCA_937858455.1 uncultured Kouleothrix sp. | reverse complement strand
GAGGGCGGGCGCGTGGGCGAGCCAGGCGGCCAGGGCGTCGGGAGCGAGTGCGACGGCGAGCATCTGGCCGCTGCGGGCGGCTTCGAGCAGGCGGCCACGGGTGACGGCGAGGGCGAGGGCGTCGGGGAAGGAGAAGACGCCGGCGAGGGTGGCGGCGGTAAGCTCGCCGAGGCTGTGGCCGAGGAGGGCGGCGGGGCGGAGGCCAGCGGCGAGGGCGACGTGGGCAAGGGCATATTCGAGGGCGAGGAGCGCGGGCTGGGCGAGGGCGGTGTGGGCGAGGGCGGCCGGGTCGGCGAGGATGGCGTGGATGGAGCGGCCGAGGAGCGGGAGGAGGACGCGGTCGGCGAGGGCGAGGGTCTGGGCGAGGGCAGGGGTGGTCTGGGCGAGGGCGAGGCCCATGCCCGCCGCCTGTGCCCCCTGCCCCGGCAGCAGAAAGGCCAGGGTGGCGGGCTGGGCCGGAGCCGGCGCGCGCGCGGGAATAGGCGCGCGCAGGGCGGCGCTTACGTCCGCGTGGGTATGCGCTGCGACAGCGTGGCGGAAAGGTAGCGCCTGGCGTCCGGCCTGGAGCGTGAAGGCGACATCGGCCAGCGCGAGGTCGGGAAGCGCGTCGAGATGCGCGGCCAGGCGGGTGGCGGCCAGCGCCAGCGCCGGTGCGGTCTTGGCCGAGAGCACGAGCAGCTGCGGCTGTGCGTGCTCGGGCGCTGGACGGTGTGGCGCGCTCGGCGCCTCTTCGAGCACCACGTGCACATTCGTGCCGCCAAAGCCAAACGAGCTGACGCCGGCGCGGCGTGGGGCGCCGGAGGCTGGCCAGTCGGCGAGGTGCGTATTGACATAGAACGGCGTGGCGGGGAAGTCGATCTGCGGGTTGGGCTGGTGGAAGTGCAGGCTCGGCGGGATCTGGCGATGATGCAGCGCCAGCGCCGTCTTGATCAGCCCGGCGATCCCGGCGGCGATATCGAGGTGGCCGATATTGGTTTTCACCGAGCCGACCGGGCAGAAGCTGCTGCGCGCGGTGCTGGCGCGAAATGCTTTTGTCAGCGCCTGTATCTCGATCGGGTCGCCGAGGGGGGTGCCGGTGCCGTGGGCTTCGACATAGCCGATCGTGTCGGCGGGCACGCCGGCATTCGCCAGCGCCTCGGCGATCACGGCTGCCTGCCCGTCGACGCTGGGCGCCGTGAAGCCGACCTTCAGCGCGCCGTCGTTGTTGAGTGCCGAGCCGCGGATCACGGCATAGATCGTATCGCCATCGGCCAGCGCGTCCTCCAGCCGCTTCAGCACCACCACCCCCACCCCGCTGCCCAGGATCGTGCCTGCGGCGTCGGCGTCGAACGCGCGGCAGTGGCCGTCGGGCGAGGCGATCCCGCCTTCCTGGTAGAAATAGCCGGTGTGCTGGTTGAGGTTGATCGACACGCCGCCGGCCAGCGCCATGTCGCACTCCTCGCTCAGCAGCCCCTGGCAGGCAATATGTACCGCCGCCAGCGCGGTCGAGCAGGCGCATTGCACCAGGTGGCTCGGCCCGCGCAGGTTCAGCTTGTACGACACGCGCGTGGTCAGGAAGTCGCCGGCGTTCTCGACGCTGATCGCCATCTGCTTGTTCACCAGGCGCCGGTCGAGCGCGCGCTGAACCTCGGGGTGGGTCGCCAGGTTCACCAGCAGGTAGGTGTTGAGCGACGAACCGGCATATACGCCGATCGCCCCGCCGTAGCCCTCGGCGTGGTAGCCGGCGTGCTCGAGCGCGGCCCAGGCGCATTCCAGAAACACGCGCTGCTGCGGGTCGATCATCTCGGCCTCTTTGGGCGAGTAGCCGAAGAACGCCGCGTCGAACATCTCGGAATGCTCGATCGGCGCGCCGGCCTTGACAAAGCCCGGGTCGCGCAGCACCTCCGGGTCGAGGCCGCGCGCGAGCAGCTCGTCGTCGCTGAAGCGCACGATCGACTCGACGCCGTCGCGCAGGTTGCGCCAGAACGTGTCGATGTCGGGCGCGCCGGGGAAGCGCCCGGCCATGCCGATCAGCGCGATCTCGGTGCCAAGCAGCTCCTCAGGCATGCTCACCCCCTGCCAGCGTGCGCTGCTGCAGCCGCTTCTCGCGCCGGCGCGCCCCGCGGCTCTGGCTCTCGGCATAGCTGCTCGGCTGGCTGCCGCCCTGGTCGATCAGCCGCGCCAGCGTGCTGACGGTCGGGCCCTCGAACAGGCTGACGATCGGGATATCGACCTGCAGCTCGTGCTTGATCCGCGCGATCACCTTCAGCCCGATCAGCGAGTTGCCGCCAAGCTCGAAGAAGTTGTCGTGCACGCCCAGCTGCTCGATTCCGAGCAACTCCTGCCAGATCGCCGCGAGCGTGCGCTCGGTCGCACTCGCCGGGTCGACGTAGTCGGTGGCCAGGTTCGGCCGCTGGTGCGCCGGCTGGGCCAGCCGGGCCGAGGCCAGCTCGTCGAGCGACTGCGAGAGCTTGAAGGCGCGGCGCTGCGCGTCGAGCGCGGCCGGGTCGGCGGTCGAGACGATCAGCTGGGCCGCGCTGTTGCCCGCCACGATCCGCTCGAACGCCTCGGTGGCCTCGGCCGTGCTCATGCCGCCCTCGAGCGCGCGGCCGGTGATCTGGTGGTGCAGCTGCTCGACCGCTACCGACATGCCCACGCCCTGCCAGCGGTTCCAGTTGACCGACACGATCGGGCTGGCGCCTTCGGCCGCGCGCTCGGCGGCCAGCGCGTCGAGAAACGCGTTGGCGGCGCAGTAGTCGGCCTGGCCGACTTCGGGCAATATGGCGTTGAGCGACGAGCACAGCAGCACGAAGTCGGGCCGGTCGTCGCGCAGCAGCCGCTCAAGCGCCAGCGCGCCGGCGATCTTCGGCGCCAGCACGCGCTCGCACATCGCGAGCGTCTTGAGCTGGATCACGCCGCCGCCTGGGTCGCCTGCGGCGTGGATGGCGCCGTGGATCGTGCCAAAGCGCGCGCGCGCCAGCTCAAGCGCCGCGCCAAGCTGCTCAGCGTCGGTCACGTCGGCGCTCAGCACCAGCACTTCGGCGCCAAGCGCCTCGAGCGCGCGCACCTGCCGGATCGCGCGGGCGACCGGGCTCTCTTCGCCGTGCCCAGCCAGCCACGCATCCCACTCGGCCGGCGCGGGCAGGGCCGTGCGCGCCAGCA
>CALLYN010001099.1 GCA_937858455.1 uncultured Kouleothrix sp. | reverse complement strand
TCAGCTCGCGCGACGGCAGCGAGTAGCGCATGCCCTCGTGGCCCATCACAATGCCATCGTCGACGCCGATCGTATTGAATTCGAACGGCACGCCGCCGGCCGCGCGCACTGCCTCTTTCACCACCCGGCCGAACTCCTGCAGGTGCACGTGGCCGGGGATAATGTCGACGTACGAGTTGCAGATCGCGATAAACGGCTTCTCAAAGTCGGACTCGTCGCGGATCTGGCCGGTGGCGCGCAGCAAGCTGCGGTGGGGCGCGCGCTCGAATCCGCGCTTGATCGTGTCTGAACGCATAGCAAAGCTCTCCTACGGGTGCGCCATCCGGCGCCCAGGTTCGGCGACCTCGGGGTCGTGCCGGCGAGCCGGCGATTCGGTTGCGTCAATCAGCTATGGCGATTTCGAGCGGCGATGCTCGCGGCCACGCGTGGCCGGGGGCTGCCAGCGCCGGCAGCATCAATAACCTTCGGCTAGCGCGTGCGCCGCGGCCCACGCACCGGCACTGGCACCGGCACGGGCGCGGGCTGGTGCGGCGTCAGCAGTTGCTCCAGCAGCTTTTTGAGTTGCTTGATCATGGCGAGTGCTTTCGGCTAGCTGGGCGAACCGTGCCGCGCCGCGCGATCCGTCCAAAGGGCATAAGCGAAAGGCCCCTCCGTGTTCGGGAGGGGCCTGGCAGTTGACTTTCGCCGCGCTGACTTTGCTTCCTCCCAAACACTTATAGGCCCGTGATAATAATCAGGGCTACAAGTACGAGGCCTAGGAGGAGGCTGTGGTTCAGACGACTCATAGAGCTTGTGTCGCTTCGTACAATCGGACTGGCGTGAGTATACTCTAGAAGTGACAAAGCTGTCAAGTAGGATTTTGCCTGCGCGCGCGCGAGCGTTTTTGCCGACATGGCTTTCTTCTGCTATACTCCTCAATCGAACAGGTGTGTTGTTTAAACGTGCGAATCGCCGGCGCGTATGGGCTCGGCCGGCGGCTCGTGCATTGTGCTGCGGAGATATCCATGAAACTGCTGTATCTCGACCCGCGCGCGCTTGCCGCCGACCCAAACGGCGTGCGCGAGGATCCCGGCAATGTCGAGGGGCTGGCCGCCACGATCGCCGAGCACGGGCTGCTCCAGCCGATCGGCGTGATCGAGGCCGGCGCGGGGCGCTACCAGGTGGTGTACGGCAACCGCCGCCGCGAGGCCGCGCTGCGGCTGGGGCTCGAGCGTGTGCCCTGCATCATCCTTGATTCCGACGATCCGCGCACGCTCATCCAGCAGCTGACCGAGAATGTCCAGCGGCAGGATCTGAACGACCTCGAGAAGGCGCGCGCGTTTCTGCGGCTGCGCGAGCAGCTCGCGGCCGGCCAGGCGCACAACGAGGGCGAGCTGGACGAGGCGACGGCGCGCGCGGTCGGGCTTTCGGCGCGCACGGTGCGGCGCTACCTTGGCCTGCTCGACCTGCCCGAGGAGATCCAGCTGCTGCTGCGCGCCGGCGACTTGAGCGTCACCCAGGCTCAGCATCTGCGGCGCATCCCGAACCCGCGCACGCAGGTCGAGCTGGCGCACGCCGCCGTCGACGAGGGAATGTCGGCCGCCGAGCTGAGCCGCCTCTCGTCGTACTTCGCCGCCAACCCGAACCTGTCGCTCGACGACGCGCTCAGCGCGCTGGAGCAGGGCGTCGAGCTGAAGCGCGAGCTGGTGGGCCAGCCGGCGGCCCCGGCTGGCGGCGGGCCGCTCGGGAAGACGAGCGCGGCCGCGGTGGTGGAGAAGGACGACGACAGCGACCTGTGGGACGACGAGGACGAGCCGAAAGACGACGCCGGCTTTCTCGGCGTCGAGGACGAGACGCTCGAGAACCAGCCGAAGAACAAGGCGCGCGTGTTTCGCATCCGCTCGCTCGACCAGATGCTCGACGAGACCGACCGCCTCGCGCGCGCGCACGTCGAGGGCGATCTGGTGAAGTGGGTGAAGAGCGACACCGGCGCGCCAATGAAGGT
>CALLYN010001098.1 GCA_937858455.1 uncultured Kouleothrix sp. | reverse complement strand
GGCGCGATAGCCGCGGCCACAGCCGGGCGCGCGAACTCGCCCGCCACCGCTGCGGCTACGTCGCCAATCGCCGCGTCGTGCAGGTGCTGGCGAACCCTGGCCCAGCGCGGCAGCGTGCCGCGCTCGAACACTTCAAGCCCCATTGCTTCCTCCGGTGGTGGTGAGCCTGTTTGGGCAACAGCCAGCGCGAGCGGCGCAGCGCTTCGCGCTGATTCTTGCGGAGCGGCAAAGCCTCTTCAGGTCGCCCAGTTCAAACAGCCTCTGAGAATGCTGCGGCGATATTACCACATTCGGCAGGAAGCAGATTAAAGCCCAGGCTCGTGGGCCGCCAGCTTTGTGGAACCTGCGCACTGGTGGCGCGTAGATCATACCAGCAACTGGGGCTGGCGCCTGCGCCAAACACACAGGGAGCATCGTAATGGGCTATATCTTCATCTTCCTCTGGATGCTGATCGGTCTGCTGCTCGTGATCGTATCGATGCGCTGGGAGCGCCGGCGATCGGCCGCGCTGATCGACCGTTGGGCGCAGGCGCAGGGCTATCAGGTGCTTGAGCGCCAAAGCCGGCTGTTCGATCGCGGGCCGTTCTTCTGGCGCACCAGCAAAGGCCAGACGGTGTACTACATAACGTTGCGCGACGAGCAGGGGCAGGTGCGGCAGGCGTGGCTGCGCTGCGGCAACTGGTTTCTGGGGCTGTGGAGCGACGAGGTGGCCGTGGAATGGGAGCAGCCACAACAATACGCGGCAAACCGGGCGCAGTGAGAATGCAAGCGCCGGAAGAGCGCCGCCCCGATGCCGCTATGTGCAGTTTTCGGCGCGAAATGCGGAAAACTGCATATACACCAGCTGTAGTTTACCCGAGTTATGCGGTGGGGGGGCGAGGGCGGCTTTGCCGCCCTCGAAAACTTCCTTTTGGCTGGCCGCGACCAGCCAAAAAGAGTGATTTTGGAGGGCTTGCGCCCTCCAAGCCTCCCACGTGGGAGGACACTGCGTAACTCGTGTAAAATAAGTGATGCGAGCGCTGCACAGGAGCTGTACATGTTCTAGAATGTTTTTGTGAAACCCGAGTGTAACTTTCGGCGCCTATACTGTAGCCACCACATTACAAAAGGAGCTCCTCATGAGCCAGAATAATGAGCATACGAACCTGCTCGACCCCACCGGCATGATCAAGAGCATGCGCGACGCCAGCATCGACACCTGGTCGAAATTGATGATCCAGATGGTGAACACCGACGCCTACTCGCAGGCCACCGGCACGATGCTCGATACCTGGCTGGCTACCTCGACGCCTTTCCGCAAAGCGCTTGAGTCGACTATGACGCAGGTGCTGACCAACCTGAACATGCCGACGCGCGGCGACGTCACCAGCCTGGCCGAGCGGCTGACGAACATTGAGCTGCGGCTCGATGACCTCGAGGGCAAGCTCGACGAGGCAGTGCGCGCTACGCGCAAGCAGGCCGCCGCAGCCAAGCCCAAAGAGCCAAAAGAGCCAGCCTAACCACCAAGCCGGCTATTCGTGTTGCCGCTACCAGCCTAGCTACCCCGCGCACGCCACACGCTGGTAGCGGCCCGTATGATTCGGGAGATTGCGGAATGACTGTAACTGAAAACCCAATGCCGACGCTGACCGAGCTCTACACCGAGCTTGAGCAGATTGCCGAAAATGCCCGTACCTTCGGCCGGCTGCTGACCACCGACGCACGCATTGGCCAGACGCCCAAAGAGCTGATCTGGACGCTGAATAAAGCCAAGCTGTACCGCTATGCTCCAGTGCTGCCGGCCGAGAAGCGCCACCGCATCCCGCTGCTGCTGGTGTTCGCGATCATGAACCGGCCGCACGTGCTCGACTTGCGCCCCGGCCACAGCTTCGTCGAGTATATGCTCAAGAAGGGCTACGACGTCTACCTGCTCGACTGGGGCATCCCCGGCCCCGAGGACCGCAACCTGAAGTTCGACGACTACGCGCTTGAGTACCTGCCGCGCGTGGTGCGCAAGGTCAAGGCTACCTCGGGCTCCGATGAGTTCAGCATGCTCGGCTGGTGCCTGGGCGCGCTGATCAGCACGCTGTACGCCAGCCTGCGGCCCGACGAAGGCCTGAAGAACCTTATGCTGCTGACGGCGCCGCTCGACTTCTCCGACAAAAAGGCCGGTGGGTTCATCCGCTGGACCAGCGAGAAGGCCTTTAATGCCGACCGGATCGTCGATACCTTCGGCAATATCCCCGGCGAGATGATCGACTACGGCGCCAAGGCGCTCAAGCCAGTCGAGAACTACGTAAGCAATTATGTCAATCTTTGGGACAACATCAGCAATCCCAAGGTCGTCGAGGCGTGGCACGCCATGAACACCTGGGTGCGCGAGATCATCCCGATGGCGGGCGGGGCCTACCGGCAGCTGATCAACGAGTTCTACAAAGAGAACCGGCTGATGGAGGGCACGCTGGTGGTGCGCGGCGAGCGCGTGAGCCTGGCGAACCTGCGCGCCAGCCTGCTGAATGTGATCGCCGAATCCGACCATATCACGCCGCCGTGCCAGTCGGAGAAGGCGATGGAGAAGATCGGCAGCACCGACAAAGAGATCTTCCGCGTGCGCGGCGGCCATATTGGCATCATGGCCGGCAGCGGCGCCGAGAAGAATACCTGGCCGCACATCGACGCCTGGCTGTCGAAGCGCGCCGATTAATACCAAATTCGTTTGATGACTGACACTTTGGTGGGGTTTGGGGGCGGCTTCGCCGCCCCCAAACTTTCTTTTTCTTGTGCGGCGCCCGGCTTTGCCGGGCGCC
>CALLYN010001097.1 GCA_937858455.1 uncultured Kouleothrix sp. | reverse complement strand
GGCGCAGGCACAGCGTCTGGAGCGTCAGCGGCGCCAGCACGCGCCAGCCCGGCGCGCCGGCCACTTGCTCGGCGAGCCACTGCGCGTTGGCCATGTCGCGGCGCAGCCGCGCCTGAAGGCCGGCCACGCCCTGCTCGCGAACGAGGCACCACAGCTTCAGCGCGCGGAAGCGCCGGCCCAGCGGGATGCCCCAATCGCGCAGATTTTTCACCCGGTCGTCCACCGTGCTCTGCAAATAGCTCGGGTTGGTGCTCATAACCCGCACCAGGTGCTGCGGGTCGCGCACGTAGTACAGCGAGCAGTCGAACGAGACGCCCAGCCACTTGTGGGTATTGAGCACAATCGAGTCCGCGCCTTCGACACCCTGCCACATCCAGCGGCACTCCGGCAGGATCATGGCCGACCCGGCCATGGCGGCGTCGACGTGCAGCCACAGGCCGTGCTGGCGCGCCAGCGCCGCAATCGGCTCAATCGGGTCGAGCGCGGTGGTGGTGGTGGTGCCGGTGGTGGCCACCACCGCGCAGGGCACCCGGCCATGCGCCAGGTCGTCCTCGATCGCGGCGGCCAGCGCGTCGGGGCGCATGGCGTAGCGCTCGTCGGTGGCAACAAGGCGCAGGTTGGCGCGGCCGTAGCCGGCCAGCAGCGCGGCCTTCTCCACCGAGCTGTGGCTCTGGCCCGAGGCGTAGACGACCAGCGGGCGCTCTTCAGCCTGCAGGCCGCCACGCGCCAGCGAGTAGCCCGACGAGCGCTCGCGCGCGCACAGCAGCGCCAGCAGCGTGCAGGCCGAGGCGGTATCCTGGATCACACCGCTCCACGCGCCCGAGAGGCCAACCATCTGGCGCATCCAGTCGGCCACGACTTCCTCCAGCTCGCTCAGCGCCGGGCTCGATTGCCACGACAGGCCCAGCACGCCTAGGCCAGTGCTGAGGTAGTCGCCCAGCACGGCCGCCAGATCGCTGTTGGCGGGAAAGTAGCCGTGGAAGTTGGGGTGCTGCCAGTGCGAGAGGCCTGGGACGATGATCTGGTCGAGGTCGCGGAAGATATGTTCAAACGGCTCAGCTTGCTCGGGCGGTGCTGCCGGCAGCTGGTCGCGCACCTCGCCCGGCTCGGCGCGCGACATCACCGGCAGCTCGGCCACGCTGGCGCGGTAGTCGGCAACCCAATCGATCAGCTGGTGGCCGATCCGGCGAAACTCCTCGGGGGTCATGGTGTGCTCCTGTTTGCTTGTAGCGAGAGGGCACCATTGTACATCGTTTCGCGGCGACACCTCGGCGCGCCGCCCCAACGGCGCGCCGCCGGGGCGTGCCTGGCACCCGGCGGCAGTCGCGGCTGTTCATATCAACTTCGTTTGCTATGCGCTGCTGGCTTCGCCGGGCAGCGCATAGCAAAAGGAGGTTTCGGGGCGGCGAAGCCGCCCCAACCCCCCCCAAATACAGCAAGTGTTCAGGCGGATGTGGTATCAGCTGGGCTGGCGGCTATGCCGCGCCCGCCGGCGGGATGTTGTGATTCTGGCAAAACATATTCGTCGGGTCGTAGCGGCGCTTCAGCGCGGCCAGCCGCTCGTAGTGCGCGGGCGTGAAGCCGGCGCGTGTGCGCTCGGCGCCATAGTCGCCATCGCCAAGCCAGCTCGGCAGCACGCCGCCGGTCGAGTGCGGCTGCATGGCCTCAAAGATCGCCTGGGTGTTGCGCTTCACCGGCTCGGCCTGTTGCGGGCTCGTCAGCACGTCGATCGTCTGCATGATAAAGGGAGCGTAGCGCTGGCTGAACGAGGTGCTCTCGGGTGGAACCCGCGTCATCGCGCCGCCCAGGTGGCGAATCTCGAACACCGTGACCGGCGCGCGGCCCTCGGCGCCCACCAGCTCAAGCACGGTTGCGATCGTCGCGGGCGACAGATGCTTCAGCATGGTGGTCTTGCGCCAGGCCGGCATCGGGTCGGCCGGGTCGTTGGCAATCGTTCCGATCGCGGTGTAGGGCATGGTCTGGAAGGTATCGGCGAGCATGCCGCCCAGCGCGCGCAGCGGCTCCAGCAGGCGCTCGCCCTCGGCGGCCGGGCCGGCGTAGGCCGCGCGCACCGTGATGATCGCCCTGCCGCGCAGAAACTCGGGCAAGTGCGGCAGCGGCGGCACGCGCATCAGCACCACCGACGACGTCATCTCGTCGGGCAGCGACTCGGCCCAGCGGCTATATGCCGGCAGCACCTCGGCCGCGCGCTCGATCGGGAAGAACAGCGCGCCGCCATAGATTTCGCTCAGCGGGTACAGCCGGAACTCAAGCGCGGTGACAATGCCGAAGTTGCCGCTGGCGCCGCGTAGCGCCCAGAACAGCTCGGGCTCGCTCGCCGCGCTCACGCGCCGCAGCTGGCCGTCGGCCGTCACAACCTCGGCCGCCACTACGCTGTCGACGGCCGCGCCGTACTTGCGCAGCAGCCAGCCAAACCCGCCGAACAGGCTGTAGCCCACCACGCCGACGGTTGGGCTCGAGCCGTTGAGCGGCGCCAGCCCGTGCGCGTGCGCGGCCTGCACCACCGCGCCCCAGCGCACGCCGGCCTCGACG
>CALLYN010001096.1 GCA_937858455.1 uncultured Kouleothrix sp. | reverse complement strand
TCGGCCAGCTGCGCCAGCACTTTCGCCGCCATTGGCTCGAACGCCTCGTACTCGAGGTAGGCGGTGGCGCGCCCGCCGAAGTTGTTGCGCACTACCCCAGCGAACGTTACAATCGCGCCCATCTCGGGCGCCGCCACCAGCGCCACCAGCGCCGCCGGGTCGAGCGGCTCGGCGGTGATGGCGTAGAAGGCGGCGGGCTGCGGTGCCTGGGCCTTGGGCGCTGAGCTATCCATGGGCATCCCCTGATCCTGCTAGAGCATACGCAGCTGGCGCGCCGCCGCTCACCGGCGGGATGAACGCGACCTCGTCGCCATCGCGCAGCTCGGTTTCGGGCGTGCCATACTCCTCGTTCACCGCGTACAGCAGCTTGCCGCGGTAGGGCGCCAGCCGCGGGTAGCGCGCCGCCAGCAGATCCCACAGATCGGCCACCGTCGCGCCTGCGCCCAGCTCCACCTGCTCTTGGCTGCGCCCGGCGATATCGCGGTGCCCGGCGAAGTAGCGAACTGTCACGTGCATGTGTGTCTCTCGCAGGCCAGGGCCAAACACAAACCCAAGGCGCTGCGGCGAGGGCAACCGCGGCCCTCGCGCAAGCGCGTGTTCGCCCCTGGCGCCTGGCTATTCGTCCGTGGTGGTGTGCCGGATCGGCACGCCGTGCTCGGCCAGGTAGCGTTTTACATCGGCGACGCTGTACTGCCCGAAGTGAAAGATCGAAGCCGCCAGCACCGCGTCGGCGCGGCCCTCGCCCAGCCCGGCGAGCATATGCTCGGGCGCGCCAACGCCGCCCGAGGCGATCACCGGCACGCCCACCTGATCCGAGATCGCGCGCAGCAGCGCCAGGTCGTAGCCGCTGCCGGTGCCGTCGGCGTCCATGCTGTTGATCACGATCTCGCCTGCGCCCAGCTCGACGCCGCGCCTGGCCCACTCGAGCGCGTCGAGGCCGGTTGGCCGCGCGTTGGCGCCGGTGTGGGTGAACACCTCCCAGCGCGGGCCGGCAGCCTGGCCGTCCGGCGGGGCGCGCCGCGCGTCGATCGACAGCACAATACACTGGCTGCCGAAGCGCCGCGCGCCATCCTCGATCAGCTGCGGGTTGAGCACCGCGGCGGTATTGATCGAAATCTTGTCGGCGCCGGCGCGGAGCATGCGAAACATGTCGTCGACGGTGCGGATGCCGCCGCCAACCGTGAGCGGGATGAACACCTGCGCGGCGGTGCGCTCGACCACCTCGGCCATGATCGAGCGGTCGTCGCTGCTAGCGGTGATGTCGTAGAACACCAGCTCGTCGGCGCCGGCGGCGTCGTAGGCTGCGGCCAGCTCCACCGGGTCGCCGGCGTCGCGGTGGTTGAGGAACGCCACGCCCTTCACCACGCGGCCGCCCTTGACATCAAGGCATGGGATGATTCGTCGTGTTAACATAGGCTGTGCTCTTCATACCAATCGGCCAGCGTGGCCGCTGCCGGCTGCGCTGCTACCGCGTCACTTCGTGCCGCCGCGCTCGATCTGCTCGGCCTTGAGCTGCTCGAGCTGGCTGTGCAGCGTGGCGGCCAGCGCGTCGACGAAGCGCGTGGTGCCGCGCTCGACCTCGCTGATGTAAATGCTCTGCTCCTGCTGCGCCTGGTCGAGCCGCGTCGTGGTGCGCGCCAGCCGCTGCTCGATATCGCGCACCCACACGTCGAGCCGCTCGAGCCAGGCGCTGATCTGGCGATGGTGCTGCTCGTCGGTCTCCTGCAGCGCCACGACTTTATCTTCCTGCTGGTGGCGCAGCTCTTCGAGGCGCTCCTGGTTCATCAGGAAGCGCTCGGTGGACACGCGCTCGACGCGCTTGATCTCGCTGATGATGTCGGGCAGGCGCGCCTCGATATTGTTGATCTGCGCGGGCAGATCGGCCGTCAGCAGCTCGATATGCTGGCGGATCTCGTCGAGCCGCACAATCCGGCTGTGGTGGTCGTCGAGGACCGAGCGCACGTCGGCCACCAGCTGCTGCGCCTCGACGGCCTGGCGGCGCAGGCTCTGCTTCTCGATCTGCAGATCCTCGCTGAACTTGCGCGTCTCGCCGCGCACCTGCTCGTCGGCGGCGTACAGCCCCTCGAGCTGGCCGGCCAGCGCGCGGTGGCGCTCTTCGCCCTCGCGGATCTGCGCCTGCCAGCTCAGCGTGCGCTGCTCAAGCTCTTCGATCCGCACCAGCCAGCCGGCCACCTGGTCGCGATCCTGGCGGCGCGCCTCGCCAAGCTGGTGGATCTGCGTCTGCATCTCGCGGATCGGTTTGGCGCCTTCGTCCACCTTGATCAGCGCGCCGGCGATCTCTTTGCGCAGCGTGGCAATATCGCGCCGGTAGCCGTCGAGCGACTGCCCGACCTCCTGGCGGTAGCGCTCGAAGAGGCCCTCGGTCTGCGCCGCAGTGGCCTCGACTTTGCGCACCTGCTCCATGGCCCAGTTGTACTTGTTGGTCTGGTCTTTGATCAGCCGGCGCAGCTCGTCGATCTGCCCTTGCAGGTACACGATCTGCGATTGCTCGGCGGCGCGCAGGCGCTCTTCTTCATATTTGCTGGTGACGTT
>CALLYN010001095.1 GCA_937858455.1 uncultured Kouleothrix sp. | reverse complement strand
GAACAGGCCGAGGTGCCAGTACACCCGGATATAGGCGTTCGCGTCGGCCACCATCTTGCCCCAGCTCGGCAGCGGATCGTTGATCCCAAAGCCAAGGAAGCTCAGCCCAGCCTCGGTGAACATCGCCGTCGGCACGCCCAGCGTGATCGCCACAATCAGCGGCGCGAGCGCGTTTGGCAGCAGGTGCCGCAGCGCGATCTGCAGCGGCGTCGCGCCGATCGCCCGCGCCGCCAGCACATAATCCTTCTGCCGCAGCGACAGCAGCTGCGCGCGCGTGAGCCGGCAGATATCGACCCAGCCGATCAGCCCGATCGCCACGATCACCTTCAGCACCCCGCTGCCGCTGTCCTGGTCGGAGCCGCGCCAGATCGAGATCAGAAACAGCGCGAACAGCCAGATCGGGATCGACGTGAGCACCTCGACCCAGCGCATCACGATGTAGTCGACCCAGCCGCCAAACATGCCCGCGAGCGTGCCGAGCGACATGCCGATCACCACGGCGATCGCCTGCACCGAAAAGCCCACCAGCAGCGAGACGCGCGCGCCGTAGATCAGGCGGCTCAGAAAATCACGGCCAACGCTGTCGGTGCCGAGCACGTGCTTGGCGCTGCGAAACGGGAACTGGTTGGCCTCGGACAGCACCGAGTAGTCGTAGCGCGCGGGCGCGATCACGTCGGCGCCCACCGCCAGCACCACCAGCAGCAGCATCACCACCAGCGCGCCCACCGCCAGCTTGTTCTTGAAAAAGCGCCGCCACGCGTCGCGCCACAGATTGGCTGGCCTGCGCTGCGGCTCCGACAGCGCGATCAGCGCCGATTCGTCGGCTATCGCACTCATCGCTCATCTCCATACAGCCGCACACGCGGGTCGACCAGCGTGTACAAAATGTCGCTCAGCAGGTAGGTGAAGCTCCACAGCGTCGCTACCAGCAGCATGGTGGCCATGATCATGGGGTAGTCGCGCAGGTAGATGCTCGACACAAAGAACTTGCCCAGGCCCGGCACACGGTAGATCACCTCGACAAAAATCGTGCCGGTGATCAGGTTAGGGATCTGCGGGCCAAACACGGTGATCAGCGGGATCAGCGCGTTTTTCAGGGCGTGGCGCATCACCACCACCGTCTCCGAGAGGCCCTTGGCGCGCGCGGTGCGGATGTAGTCGGCGTGGATCACCTCGACCAGGCTGGAGCGAGTGTAGCGCGCCACCAGCGCCGAAGGCCCGAGCGCCAGCGTGATCACCGGCATGATCATGGTCTTCCAGTCGCCGCTGCCGCCGCTAGGCCAGCCGCCGGTCGGCAGCCAGCGCAGCCGCACCGCAAACAAGAGCAGCAGCCAGATCGCGATCACGAAGCTGGGCACGGTGAGGCCGAGCGTCGAGATAAACGTCACCACGTAGTCGAGCATGCTGTTCTGCTTGACGGCGGCGAGGATGCCGAACAGCAGGCCGCTGCTGAACGCCACCACGATCGCCATGCCGCCGAGCTTGATGCTCACCGGCCAGGCGCGCCCGATCAGCTGCAGCACGCTTTCGGTGGGGCTTTGATACGAGATGCCGAAATCGCCGCGCAGGGCATTGCCCATGTAGCGCAGGTACTGCACGTACAGCGGCTGGTCGAGGCCGTACTTGCGCAGAATGTTGGCGCGCGCCGCCGGCGGCAGCGGCGATTTTTCCTCGTCGAATGGGCCGCCCGGCACCGAGTGCATCAGCAGAAACGCGACGATCGAGACAAGCACAAACACTACGACCATGCCGAGAATCCGGCCAATTAAGTAGCGCGCCATATGCGTTCCTTCGCCGTGGTTCTCGCGAACCAGCCATGGGGGTGGGCGCTCGGGGCGGCGAAGATTGCCGGCCGCGCGCCCACCTGGCGAGGTGTGACGAGGCCAGCAGGCCTCGCCACGCTCAAACAGAACAGCCGATCGCCGTAGGCAGCCGCCTACTGCGGGATCTGCCGATCGCCGGCGTCCTTGGAGATGTAGATCGAGCCGATCGACGTGCTCATGTTCGCGAAGCCCGGCCAGTGCAGCGCCGCAAAGCCGTTTTTGTCGGGCTCGAGCTCGCTGCCCTTCAGGTAGGGCTTGTACAGGTCGCTCACCGTCTGGTGGTAGATGAAGATACCGCCAACGTCGCTCACCAGCAGCTTCTCGGCGTCCTGGAACATCTTGGTGCGCTCGGCCGGGTCGCCGGTGAACGAGGCGGCCTTTTTCACCATGTCGTCGAACTGGGCGTTGTTCCAGTTGTGCCGCCCGCCGCCGAGCCACACGCCCAGCATGTTGAACGGGTCGAGGAAGTCGAAGCCGTACGAGACCATGCCAAACTGGATCTCAGTCGGCTTGGCGTTCATCGCGGCCGTGAAGATCTTCTGGTCCTTGTTCGACACCTCGACGTCGATGCCCAGGTTTTGCTTGATCGACGCGGCGATCGCCTGCGCCATCGCCTGGCGCACCGGCGGCTCGTTGCGCAGCCACAGCGTCAGCTTGGGGAAGCCCTTGCCGTCGGGGAAGCCGGCCTCGGCGAGCAGCTGCTTGGCCTTGGCCACGTCGTAGCTCTGGA
>CALLYN010001094.1 GCA_937858455.1 uncultured Kouleothrix sp. | reverse complement strand
CGACGAAAACATCTACGCGCCGGGCATCGACCCGACGCTGGTGCGCCGCCGCATCGGCATGGTCTTCCAGCAGCCGATCGCGCTGCGCACCCGCTCGATCTTCGAGAATGTGGCAGTCGGCCTGCGGCTGGCCGGCATGCGCGACCGGCGGCAGCTGGCCGAGCGCGTCGAGCGCTCGCTCCAGGCGGCCGCGCTATGGGACGAAGTCAAAGACAAGCTTGATCACTCAGGGCTTGCGCTTTCGGGCGGGCAGCAGCAGCGCCTGAGCATCGCGCGCACGCTGGCGGTAGAGCCCGAAGTGATCTTGATGGACGAGCCCTGCTCGGCGCTCGACCCGATCGCCACGCTTAAGATCGAAGAGCTGATGGACAGCCTGCGCAAGCTGTACACTGTGATCATCGTCACGCACAACATGCACCAGGCCGCGCGCATCTCCGACACCACCGCCGTCTTTACGGTCGAGCGCGAGGCCGCCAGGGCGCTGGGCGAACTGGTGGAATGCGGGCCGACGGCGCAGGTGTTCACCCGGCCGAGCGACCCGCGCGCCGAAGAATATATCAGCGGGCGCGTCGGCTAGGGGCGCGTGCTCAGGGCGAAGCGAACGTCGCTCCGATCACCCTCTGCCTTCAACCGACCCAGGAGCTGAGGCAGGGCAAATAGCGCAGGCCTTTGACGGCGCCCGCGGCGTGCGCTCGCACGCCACACGATCGCGATCCATGCTATACTGCCCGCCGACACGCACAGTAGATCGACGGGACGCATGACCACAACCAGCTGGCCAGAAACACTGGAACTAACATTCGACGGGATCGCGCAGGGCGGCGAGGCGGTTGGGCGCTTCAACGAGCGGGTGGTATTTGCGGCGGGCGGGCTGCCCGGCGAGCGCGCGCTGGTACGCCTGCACGAGCTGCGCGACAGCTACGCGCGCGGCAGCGTGGCCGAAGTGCTATCGCCCTCGCCCGAGCGCGTGGCGCCGCGCATGCCCGGCGCCGATCACATGCCCTGGCAGCATATCGCCTACCCGGCCCAGCTGCGCTTCAAGCGGCAGATTGTGGCCGAGCAGCTCGCCAAAATTGGCGGCATCACCGAGGCGCCTGTGGCCGAGACGCTCGCGCCCGGCCCACCATGGAACTACCGCAACAGCGCGCGGCTGCATGGCCACGGCCAGCAGATTGGCTACTACATCGCCAACACCCGCAACCTGCACGCGATCGACGAAGACCCGCTGCTGCTGCCAGTGCTGAACCAGGCGCTAGCCGACCTGAGCGCCGTGGCGCAGGCCACCGGCGCGCCCACCGAGATCGTCCTGCGCGCCAGCGAGACGCACGGCTACGCGCTGGCGGCGTTGCGCGGCGCGCCCGATTGGGCGGCTACGCGCTGGCGCGCGCGCTGCCCGGCGCTTGCCGGAGTAACGCTGCTGGCCGATAGTCGTGTCGCCGCGACGTTCGGCGCCAGCCAGCTGATCGAAGAGCTTGGCGGCGTGGCCTTTCAGCTGCGCCCGGCCACGTTCTTCCAGGTGAGCTTGCCGGCCGCCAACGCGCTGCTCGACCTGGCGCGCGCTAGCCTCGGCCTGAGCGGCGCCGAGCGGCTGCTCGACCTGTACTGCGGCGCCGGGGCGTTTACGCTGCCGCTGGCGGCACAGGCGCGCGAGGTGGTGGGCATCGAGGAGTTTGGCGGCGCGATCGAAGATGGCCGCGCCAGCGCCGCGCTGAACGGCATCGCGAATGTACACTTTCTGGCCGGGCGGGTCGAAGCCGTACTGCCGCGCGTCGAAGGCCCGGTCGATGCGGTGCTGCTCGACCCACCACGGCGCGGCTGCCACCCCCAGGCGATCGCATATCTGCTCGAACTGGCGCCCGCGCGGATCGTGTATATCTCGTGCCAGCCGGCCACGCTGGCGCGCGACCTGAAGGCGCTGGTCGAGGGCGGCTACCACGTCGAGTCGGTGCAGCCGGTCGATCTGTTTCCGCAGACCGCGCATATCGAGTGCGTCACCACGCTTACGCGCGGCTAATACGCTGTTCGCTTGACTACTTATAGATAGTGTTGCACTACGTGGCTTCGCCACGTAGTGCAACACAAAAAGAAATTTGGGGGCGGCGAAGCCGCCCCCAAACCCCCAC
>CALLYN010001093.1 GCA_937858455.1 uncultured Kouleothrix sp. | reverse complement strand
CAACGCGGCCGCAGGCTACGCAGGCGCCAACCAGCACGCCGACGCCTGAGCCAACTGCGCCGCCCACGCCGACGCCCGAGCCAACCGCGCCGCCCTGCCCGATCGCGGCTGGTGACGCGTTCGCCAGGCTGCTCGAAAACCAGCCGAGTGTGGCCGAGCGGCTGGGCTGCGCAGCGCAAGACAGCCAGGAGCGCGCAGTTGCCGAAGAGCCGTTTGAGCGCGGGGCGATGCTGTGGCTTGCCGACCCGCAGAGCGGCGGCGGCACGATCTACGTGATCGCGCGCGAGAGCGGCAGCAGCACCAAAAACACCTGGCAATCGTTTGAAGACACCTGGCGCGAGGGCGACCCCGCCGACAGCGGCGACAAAACCCCGCCCGCCGGGCTGCTCGAGCCGCTGCGCGGGTTTGGGCGCCTGTGGTATGCGAACCAGTCGGTCGCCGACGCGCTCGGCTGGGCAACCGCAGCCGAGAGCGCCGGCACGGGCGTGACGCAGCGCTTCGCGAACGGCCGCTTGGTATACAGCAGCCTGGGCTTCGGCAATGGCCCGGCGATCAATGTGCTGTACCAAGACGGCACATTCGAAACTTACCCAGCATGATCGCCCGGCGCATGAAACAGGCACACTTATGACAAGCTACTATGACGACGTGTACGAGGTCGTGCGGCGCATCCCGCGCGGCAAAGTCAGCACGTACGGGCGCATCGCGCAGATGAGCGCGGTGCCGCGCGGTGCGCGTGGGGTCGGCTGGGCGCTGGCGGGGCTAGGGCCGGATCGCGCCCGTGAGGTACCGTGGTGGCGGGTGATCAACGCCGCCGGGCGCATCAGCAACGAGTTCAACGCCACGCTTCAGCGCGAGCTGCTCGAGGCCGAAGGCGTGACATTCGACGATCGCGGTTATGTCGACTTGGATTGGTTTCTCTGGGATGGCATATAGCGGAGCGCAGCGCGATCGAGCGCGCCTGGTCTACTCCTCGGCGTCGGGCACGCTTGGCGCGCCGGCGCGGCGCGAAAGCTTCAGGCGCGCGCGCACCTGATCGACCTGGGCAATCGCCGCGCGCACCTCGGCCAGCCAGTCGGCGTGCTCGGCGGCGAACGCGCGCACCGCGTAGGCCAGCGCCGAACTGCGGGTATCGGCCACGCCGGCGGCCACCAGCGTATCGAGCACATCGCGCTCGGCGCGGCCCAGGCGCGTCATCACCGGGGCCGAGCGGGTGGTGAACAGCGCCTGGCTCGCGCCGATACGCATGCCCCAGGCCACTGGAACGCCCAGCTGCTTCTGCAGATCGCGCGCCAGGCGCATGCGCAGCACCCGAGTTTCCTCGCGGTGCGCGGCGATCTGGCGCAGCTCGGCCGCGCGGCGGCTCTCGGGGTCGGCCTCGGCGATGTGCGGTTCAGGCGCCACCGGCAGCAACACCACCGCCTCATCATCGTACATTGCCAGCTCGGGAGGGCCGCTCAGCAGCCCGGCCGGCATACGATCCTGAATCCACTTGGCGATCTCGCTGGTGTTCACGCGACCCTCCCTATTGCTCTGGCGGCGGCTGGCGAGCTGATTATACTCTACCTGATTACCCAATTACAAGCCTGGCGGCGCAACGGCAAGGCGCGCGCAACGCTGGTTTGCGCGCGCCCGTGTTTCTGTTACAATCGGGGCCGGGCCGGACGCCGGCTTGAATGTGTGTGCGCTCGAATGGTTGCAAGCAGGCAGGCGCCGCTTGCGATCGCTCGGCCGACCTAGCGACGAAGCGATGAGCATACTCAACCAACTACCCGAGCCCGCGCTCGACGCGCAGCGCGAGGCCGAGCTGACCAGCAAGATCGACCACTGGCTGGCGCACATGACCTGGCGGCCCGACTACCCGCGCTGGCGCGAGGGCCGGATCTGGCAGGAGCGCCAGCAGCACGAGCGCCTGCGCCTGATCGACCGCTACGGCGGCGGGCTGGCGGGGCGCCGCATTCTCGACCTAGGCAGCGGCATGGGCGGCACCAGCGTGGCGCTGGCGCTAGCCGGCGCGCACCCGCTGGCGTTCGAATATAATCGCGCCTACTGCGAGATCATCCGCCTGCGGGCGGCGCGCTACGACGCCGATCTGCCGGTGATGAACGGCGCCGGCGAGCACCTGCCGTTTGCCGATGCCAGCTTCGACCTAGCGATCGCGTGGGATGTCGTCGAGCACGTGCAGAACCCGGCGCAGCTGCTGGCCGAGCTGGCGCGCGTGCTGAAGCCCGGCGGGCGCGTGCTGCTGACGGTGATCAACCGCTTTGCCTACCGCGACCCGCACTACCACCTGCCGCTGCTCAACTGGATGCCGCGCCCGCTGGCCGAGGCGATCATCGCGCGGCGCGGCCGCAGCAAGGGCCAGTCCGATTTCAGCGACCGCCAGAAGCTTTCGGAGATGCACTATTATACAATGCCCGGCTTCCGG
Organism: uncultured Kouleothrix sp.; assembly: GCA_937858455.1. Classification (GTDB taxonomy): domain Bacteria; phylum Chloroflexota; class Chloroflexia; order Chloroflexales; family Roseiflexaceae; genus Kouleothrix. The sequence continues at coordinate 2,063 of CALLYN010001093.1, read as the reverse complement.
CGCCTGGCCGCAGGCTATGGCTTCCGCGTCGGCGACCTGCGCGAGGACCGGGTGCGGCGCGGCGAGGGCAGCGCCACCGGCCTAAAGGGCCGCGCACGCGATGCGCTGCGGCGGCTGGGGCTGGCGCGCGCCGCCTACCTGGCCTACCGCACCGCCATCCAGGGCACCTACGAGCTGCTGCTGGTGAAAGTCGGCGAGACGGAGTAATAGTTTGGCTGGAGCCATCCCAAAACCAACAATCGGCACGCCAGAGCCGCGCCGCGCGGCAAGCCTGGCGCCCACGCTGGCCTGGCTTGGCGCCGCGCCCTGGCTGCCGGCGCTGCTGCTGGCGCTCGCCACGGCGCTGGCGCTGCTGGCGGCCTATAGCAGCCGGCCGTTCGTGGCGATCGACATCGGCGATTACCTCGACCGGCCATTTCTGCCGCGCACCGGCGACCGCGAAGACGCAACGGCCGACTTCTACGCCCCCGAGGTCGGGCCGATTGGCGCCGATGAAGTGGCTAGCTGGCCCCCCACCCAGGCCGAGCTGAGCGTGCCGGGCCGGCGCAGCGGCACCTGGCAGGTCACTGTGGTGGCAGCCGAGGGGCTCGACCCGAACGGCCTGAAGAACTACACGCTCTCGGCCAATGGCGTGCGGCTGTGGATCGCGCGCAGCAGCCCAGCCGAGCTGGTGCTGCTGATCCCGCCCGAGCTTGGCGCCGCCGATACGCTGCGGCTGCGGCTCGAGCCGGGGCTGGTGGGCGACCCGATACCGCCGGCCGGCTGGGTGAAGCAGGTAAAGCTCGCGCCGGCGCGCACCTACCGCTGGACCAGCGCGAGCAGCACGATCAGCCTGCCGGCGATCGGCCGTGGCGACTGGGTGGTGCGGCTGACCGCCGCGCTGCGCCACCCCGACGGGCAGCCGCTCGGCGCGGTGATCCGCGCCAATGGCACGCCAGTGGCCAGCCTGCCCGACGGCGACCGCCGCCAGATCGCGGTGCTGGTGCCGGCCGCGCTGGTGCCCGACGGCGACCTGACGCTCGAGATCAGCTCGAACACCTTCAAAGACCCGCGCAACCTCGGCGTGCTGCTCTACGACGTGAGCGTGGCGCCGGCCGGCGCCACGCCGTTCCTGCCGCCGCTCAAGGCCCTGCTCTACGCCCTGGTGATCGCGCTGAGCCTGCAGCTGTGCCTGGCGCGCCTGACGCGCAACCCGGCGCTGGCGGCGCTGCTGGCGCTGGCCGTGGTGCTGGGCGGGGCCTGGGCGCTGGCGCAGGCACGCTTCCCAACCGCTTTCATGCTGCCGCGGCTGGCGCTGCTGGCGCTCTGGAGCGTGCTGCTGCTGCTCGCGCTCGAGCGCGGCGTGGCCTGGCTCTTCCGCCGCGCCGGCGCGCCGCTGAGCGACCGGCTGCTGCGCGGCCTGCTGCTGGTGTTCTTCGTGGGCTACTGGGTCAAGGCCGGCGCCATGCTCTACCCGTACTTCGTCGGGATCGACATGGCGCTGCAGATGCAGTGGGCCAGGCGGATCTTCAGCGGCGAGTTCTGGACATTCTACGGCACCGGCAACCCGATGGATAAGCGCACCATGCCCACCGCCGAGTGGGGCGCGAACCCGCCGGTGATCCCATACTCGCCCTGGTTCCATATCTTCGCCGGCGTGTTCCTGCTGCTGCCGCTGCCCATGGTGCTGGCTGGCCACATGTTCAGCGCGCTCGTCGACTGCAGCCGGGTGTTGCTGATCGCGCTGCTGGGGCGCAAAGCCGGCCTGAACGAGCGCGACTCGCTGTTCGCCAGCCTGCTCTACGCCGTGACGCCGGCAACATTTCTGCTGCACTCGTGGGGCAACCTGCCCACGACCTTCGGCATCTGGTGGACGCTGGTGTCGACGGTGTTTATCGTCGCGGCCTACCGCCGGCTGGATCGGCCCTGGCCCTTCGCGATCCTCACGCTGCTGCTGACGATCACCACGCTGATCTACACGGTGATGGCCGCGTTCATGATGCTGTTTCTGGCGCTGCTGGTGCCCGCGCTGTGGCTGGCCCGCCGCGCCGAGCGGCGCGGAGCCAGCGCACCCGGCGGCGCTC
>CALLYN010001092.1 GCA_937858455.1 uncultured Kouleothrix sp. | reverse complement strand
GCTTTGCCGCCCCCGAAATTTTTTGGTATGGCCTGCCCGGCTTTGCCGGGCAGGCCATACCAAAAAGAAAGTGAGCAAACGGACTTGGTAAAAGAACCTTGGAGGGCTGTGCCTTCCAAGGTTCCGCTTATGGCGCGGAGCGCCGCAAGCCGAGCACCGAGGCTAGAAAGTGCCTCTGCCGCAGGCTGCATCAGCTCACAGCGCGGGCCGCCGCCGCACCAGAAACGTAAACTCGCCAGTCTGAAGCGGGTCGCCGTGCGCGTCGACCAGGCGGATGGCCTCGCGGACGATCCCACGGTCGGGGTGGCTGGTTGGCCTGCGCTCGGCGATGCGCACAATCGCGTGTACGGTGGCGCCCATGCGAATTGGCCGCACGAACTTCCACTCGAGCCCGAGAAACGCCATGACATAGTCTGGGTCGATGATGCTGCCGTAAGCCAGGCCGTTGACCAGCGACAAGCCGAGCAAGCCGTGGCCGATCGGCTCGCCGAACATCGTGCCGCGCGCAAACTCGGCGTCGAGGTGCAGCCGGTGGTGGTCGCCGGTCACGTCGGCAAACTGGCGCACGTCCTCCGGGCCGATCGTGCGCGCAGGCGTGACGTGCTCGCTGTCGACGGTATAGTCTTCGTAGAATTTGAGCATGGGCTAGCCGGCCTGTTTCTTCTGGCGCTCGCGCTCGCGCAGCTCGACGCGGCGGATCTTGCCGCTGATCGTTTTGGGCAGCTCGGCGACGAACTCGATCTCGCGCGGGTATTTGTAGGGCGCGGTGGCGCCTTTGACATATTCTTGCAGCTCGGCCGCCAGCGCGTCGGAGGGGCTGTGGCCGGGCGCCAGGATCACAAACGCCTTCACCACCTCGCCGCGCAGGTCGTCGGGGCTGGCGACGACTGCGGCCTCGGCCACGGCCGGGTGCTCGACCAGCGCGCTCTCGACCTCGAATGGGCCGATGCGGTAGCCTGCGCTGAGAATGACGTCGTCGGCGCGGCCCACGAACCAGAAGTAGCCATCCTCGTCGACGATCGCCCGGTCGCCGGTGATGTACCAGTCGCCGCGGATGCAGCCGGCGGTGGCGTCGGGGTTGCGCCAGTACTCTCGGAACAGGCCGAGCGGTCGCTCGGGCGCGATGCGCACACCGATATCGCCTTCTTTGCCGGGCGGCAGGATGGCGCCGTCGTGGTCGACCACCGCCACATCGAAGCCGGGCGAGGGTTTGCCCATCGAGCCGGGCTTGACCTCAAGCGGCGGGAAGTTGGCGCACAGCAGCACGGTCTCGGTCTGGCCGTAGCCATCGCGGATCGTCAGGCCGGTGGCGGCGCGCCAGGTGTCGATCACCTCGGGGTTGAGCGGCTCGCCCGCGCCGGTGCAGTGGCGCAGAGCGGCGAACGAGTAGGCGCCTAGGTCTTCGAGCACGAGCATGCGGTAGATCGTCGGCGGCGCGCAGAAGGTGGTGACGGGGTATTTTTGCAGGAACTCGAGCGTCTCGCGCGGGTTGAACTTGCCGCGCCCGTCGTAGATGAACAGCGACGCGCCCATGTTCCACGGGCCAAACAGGTTGCTCCAGGCAGCCTTGGCCCAGCCTGTCTCGGACATATTCCAGTGCAGGTCGCCGGGGCGCAGGTCGAGCCAGTATTTCCCGGTGATCGTGTGGCCGATCGGGTAGGAGGCGTGGGTGTGCAGCACCATCTTTGGGTAGCCGACGGTGCCCGAGGTGAAGTAGATCATGCACGGGTCGGCGCTGGGGGTGGCGAGGCGCGCGCGCGCATCGGCGGCGGCGGCCACGGCGGGCTCGTAGCTCACCCAGCCGGCGCGCTCGCCGCCCACGACGATCAGCACCTCGAACGAGGGGCACTGGGCGCGCACTTCGTCGAACTTGGCGGCGTTGGCGGCGTCGGTGATCACCACGCGCGTTTCGGCCAGATTGGCGCGGTAGGCGATGTCTTTGGGCGTCAGCAGCGTCGTGGCGGGCATCGACACCGCGCCGACCTTCATGATGCCAAGGATCGCCTCCCACCATTCGACCAGGCGCGGCAGCATGAGGAACACGCGGTCGCCGCGGCGCACGCCCAAGGCCTCGAGCACATTAGCCAGCTGGTTCGAGCGGCGCTTGAAATCGGCGAATGTCAGGCGGCGCTCGCCCCCGTCGTTGCCGACCCAGAACATCGCCTCGTGGCCTGGGTCGCCGGCCCAGCGGTCGATCACATCGAAGGCCCAGTTGAAGTCGGGCGGTACCTCAAGCGAGAAATTTCGCCGCTCGGCCTCGTAGTCGGTCATGGTGTGTCCAGCGTCGGGCGGGCGCGTCATCGCGAAACCTCCTTCGTATGTGCCTTTGATACACCGGTCGGTTGTGGTATATGCCTTGCAGCCAGCGCGAGCCGGCGCGCAGGGCGCGGATATTAGCCGACGACCTGCGCAAGCTCCATGCTCAGCTCCCAGACTTTGCGCCGCAGCTCGGGATCGCGCGTGGCGTGGGCAGGCGCGACCTGGCGCCGGCCTTTGAATAGCTTGCCGGTAACGCCGGCAACCTCGCGCGACGACGCCAGGTAGATCGCGGTGCGCGCGGCGCGCTCGGGCGAGGCGGCAGCCACGCGCCAGAGCCAGCGCACCAGGCCGGGAGCCTCGCGCATCAGGTTGCTGCGCACCAGGCCGGGGTTCGCCAGGTTGAACGTGACACCGCGCCCGTCGAGGCGGCGGGCCAGCTCGAAGGAGCATATCTGGCTGCACAGCCGCGAGGCCGCAAATGCGTCGATGGCGTGAAACATTCGCTCGCTCTGCAGGTCGGCCAGGTCGAGCCGGGTGTCGGCCGGGCCGGTGATGGTGATCACGCGCGCCAGCGCGCCGTTGCGCAGCACGTCGAGCAGCAGGTGCGTCAGCAGAAATGGCCCAAGATGGTTGGTGGCAAACATCGTCTCGATGCCGTCGGGCGTGACGCTGCGGTGGCTGGCGAACACTGCGGCGTTGTGCACCAGCACATTCAGGCGCTTGAACTTTTCGGTGTAGGCGGCGGCGAAGTCGCGCACCGACTGCTGCTCGGCGAGGTCGAGCCGCATGAGTTCGATGAGCTGGCTGCCTGTGGCCGCCTGGATACGCGCCTGTGCGGCTGCGCCACGCGCCATGTCGCGGCAGGCCAGCACCAGCGTGGCGCCCATGCGCGCCAGCCCGGTGGCAATTGCCAGCCCCAGGCCGGAGCTCGCGCCGGTGACAATACAGACCTTGCCGTGCATGAATGACTCGTACGGGTTTGCGCAGCTGGTGGCGATTCGCCGACGGCGACCCTGGCAGCCTCGGAGCATGGCGCACGGCGTGCTGCTGCCGGCGCCATATCTTGTTCGCGGCTTTGGGTAGGTTGAGGCTGGGTATTCCGAGCGTGCCAGCGAGCAGCCAACGCGCGCATGCGAATAGCGATGATCGTACCGGTATGGGACGTGCTAGGCTGGCGATATTATAGCATGGCCTGGCATTGGCCGGGCGCCCCTGGCAGCGGGCTACCTGGCGGGCAAGGCCAGCGTCAGGCTGACCGGGCAGTGGTCTGAGCCAAGCACGCTGGGGTGGATGTCGGCGTCGACCAGGTAGGGCAGCAGGTCGCGCGAGATCAGGAAGTAGTCGAGCCGCCAGCCGATGTTGCGCTCGCGGGCGTTGGTGACCTGCGACCACCAGGAGTACTTGGCTTCGGACGGCCGGGCGTGGCGGAAGGCGTCGACCAGGCCGGCGGCGAAGAACTCGCCGAGCGCGGCGCGCTCCTCGGCGAGGAACCCCGAGGTCATGCGGTTTTCGCGCGGGCGCGCGAGGTCGATCTCGGCGTAGGCAGTGTTGACATCGCCGGCGACGATCAGCGGCCGGCCGGCATCGAGGTAGCCGCGCAGCACCGCGAGCACGTGGCGGTAGAACTCGAGCTTGAAGGCGACGCGCGCCATGCCGCTGCTGCCGGAAGGAAAGTAGATGTTGAACAGCGTAAACTGCGGGAAGGTGCTGATCAGCACGCGCCCTTCGCTGTCGAAGTGCGGCTGGCCCAGGCCGCGAGCCGTGGCCGCAGGCAGGCGCGAGAACGTCGCCACGCCGCTGTAGCCCTTTTTCTCGGCCCAGCACCACTCGCTCTGGAAACCCGCAGGCTGCCGCAGCGCTGCCGATAGCTGCTCGGGGTGGCATTTGGTTTCCTGGAGCATCACAATGTCGGCGCCGCTCGACTGCAGCCACGCCGAGAAGCCTTTCTTCTCCAGCGCGCGGATGCCATTGACATTCCAGGATACAAGCGTGATCGGTTGGCTCATGCCGATAGTATACCAAATTGCGCGCGGGGTTTGTGGGCCGCCAGGTGCCTTGGTCAGGGCTCATGCAACGTCGGCCCTCACCCCCCTTACCCCCTCTCCCGCGCGGGAGAAGGGGGAAGGGGGGTGAGGTCGCCGCCGCGACCGCACCACACAGCCAGATGTGTTACCCCCTCCCTTGTCAGGGGAAGGGGTAGGGGGAGGCGTCGAAAGACGTTGCACGAGCCCTGGTGCCTTGGTGCTTTTTAAAGGTATTCGTTTTTCGCGCTGTGCCAAAGCCACAGCGCGAAAGAGCATCTGTGGGGCGGCTTTGCCGCACCCGCGCTCCCACATTGCTGCTAGGCGCCCACGGCCAGCTCGCGCTCGAAGGTTTCGGCGGTGATGATTGGCAGCCGCACGGTCATGGTTGTGCCGCGGCCGAGCGCGCTCTCGACCTCGATCGTGCCGCCGTGCTCCTGCACGATGCCGTACGAGACCGAGAGGCCCAGGCCGGTGCCGGGCGTCTGGCTGCCGCCCAGCGCGCCCTTGGTGGTGACGAACGGCTCGAAGATTTTGTCGCGCAGCTCGGCGGGAATGCCGGAGCCGGTGTCGCCGACGCTCAGCTCGATCCGATCAAAGCGCTCGCGCAGGCTGATTGTGAGCGTGCCGCCGGCGGGGCGCATGGCGTCGCGGGCGTTGGTGATCAGGTTCAGCACCACCTGCGAGAGCTGCCCCAGGTCGCACACGGTGAGCGGGATTGGCTCGATGTTGCGCACGACATGAATACGCGACTTGTGCAGGTCGATCTCGACGAGCGTGAGGGTTTCGTTGACCGCGTCGGTGATATCGGCCATGGCGCGGTGGTGTTCCTGGCGGCGGGCGAAGGTGAGCAGGCCGCGCGTGATGCTGCGGCCGCGCCGGCACGCCTGCACTACCACCTCGAGCGAGCGATCTTTATCGGTTATGTCGTCGCTCTGGAAGCCCAGCTCGGCGTAGCCCAGCATGCTGCCCAGCAGGTTGTTGAACTCGTGGGCGATGCCGGCGGCGAACGTGCCGACTGCGGCGAGCTTCGAGGATTGGATCAGCTCGGCCTGCTTGTGGCGCAGCTGGTCGAACAGGCGCGCGTTTTCGATCGAGACGGCGGCCTGGTGTGCGAACGAGCTTAGCACGCGCTGCTCGTCGGCGTCGAGGCCGCGCACGCGGTCGAAGGCCAGGCAGATCGCCCCAAGCAGCGGCATGGTCGCGCCCACGCCGTCGCCCTCGCCGAGCAGCGGGATGCACAGCACGGCCGACCAGTCGGGCGCGCCAGGCGGCACCGGGGCAGGGGCCAGCGCCTGGGCGCGCTCGTCGGCCACCAGCATCACGCGGCCACGCTCGAGCAGCGCGAGAAAGCTGCGCGGCTCGGCGATGGTGGTATTGTCGCCGTACGGCAGGTTGTGCAGGGTCATGAGCTGGGGTTGGGCGTTGTCGTCGAGCAGCACCACCCAGCCGGCGGGCGCGTCGAGCAGGGCCGCCAAACGTTGGCACAGCAGCTCGAGCATACTCTGAACGTCGAGCGTGCCGAGCATGGCGGTGGCGAGGGCTTGCAGGCGCTCGACGCGCGTTGCGAGGCGCTCGCTCTGGCGCGCCGTGCGCTCGAGGTCGGCGCTGGTGCGGCGCAGGGCCACCGCGCTGCGGAACAAGTACTGCGCGACGATCAGCGGGGCCAGGCCCAGCAGAAACAGGTATGGGCTGAGCGACCACAGCACGCCGAGCAGGCCACCGAGCGGCACCATCGCCAGGACATACCAGCGTAGCGCGCGCAGGCGCCCGCGCAGCCGCGCCAGCAACGGCTCCTGCCCGCCGTCGACGCCAATGATCAGCTTGACCGTGTAGGCAATCGCGCCGATCAGCAGCAGGCCGAGCAGGCCGGCCGGCGTGCTGTAGGGCAGGGCGCCAGCCGGCTGGCTGAGCAGGTACACCGGCGTGGCGAAGCCGACGATCAGGCAGCGGCTGCCGGCCTCGATCAGTACCTGCTCGAACGAGCGGCGCTTGACCAGCAGCCCGCCCAGCGAGGCGAGCAGCGCGGCCGGCAGCAGCAGCGGCCAGCCCACCAGCGTGAGGCCGGCGATCAGCAGCGCGGGCGTGGGTGTGAGCGCGCTGCCGTCTTCAAGCTCGACGGAAAGCACCTGGCCGAGGACGATCAGCAGCAGCAGCAGCGCCGACGCGCCGATCCACCTGTCGAGATGCGCCGGGAAGCCGAGCGCGAGTGTCAGCGCCGCGCTGATGACCAGAGCAGGCAGCCAGATTCGGACGACAGGTAGTCGCAGTAGTGCGGCCACACGCGACAAACCTGAATGCTTCAATGTCATATGCTTCTCCTAGCGACACGGGCTGTTATAGCACAGCCGAATACGAATAACAAGCCGCTAGGCAGCGATTACGATAACAGTTTGATAACAGATTATTCAGCAGCACAAAGGGGGAAACAGGCAGTCGCACGCTTTCGCTGTGTCGTGGTATGATACGCAGGGTGCGGGCAATCCCGCATGCAGAGCTGGAAGTGTGGCCGAGGAAGTATGAGCCAGACGACATTCGACGCGGCGCCGCTCGACAGCTACGCCGAGCAGATCACCAGCGGTATTGCGATGCTCGGCGGCGTGCTGACGCTTCCGGCGCTGTTTTTGTACCTCAGCGGGATGCTATTGAACGGCGTGGCGGTGACGGGCGCGGTGATCACGCTGGCGGTGGCGCTGGCGCTGTTCATCTGGCTGCTGCTGAACTACCTGGTGCAGCCCACCGCCTACCTGATCGACGACACCCAGCTGGTGATCAAGCGGCGCTGGCCGCGCGCGATGCGCGTGCCGCTCGAGCAGGTCAGCGGTGTTTCGCTGGCGCTGGGCCTGGCGGATGTGCCGCGCTTCGGGCTGCGGCGATCGTTCAACGCCGGGGTGTTTGGCTACCAGGGGCCGTTCCAGCTCGAGCGCTACGGCGCGGTTTTCTTCGCGGCCACCAACCGCGAGCGGCTGGTGGCACTGGCGCGGCGCGACCGCACGCCGCTGATCGTCAGCCCAGCGCGCCCGCGCGACTTTGTGGCGGATCTGCGCGACGCGCTGAGCAAGCGGCCCGAGGCCGACGAGAGCGCCGAGGCGTGAGGGCGGCCGGAACGCAAGGCGACAGGAGCGCCGACCCCTATATGGGGAGCGGAAAGCGGTCGAGCGGAGAGCGATGTAAACCCCGCACGCCTGCAGCGAACCCCCGCGTGTCTGGAGTCGAACCCCGCACGCATGCATTGAACCCCCGCGCGTGTGAAGACGAGCCCCGCACGCCTGCAGTGAACCCCCGCGCGTGCGAAGACGAACCCCGTGCTTGTGGAGTCAAACCCCGCGTGTCTGGCGTCGAACCCCGCACGCGTGCAGTGAACCCCCGAGCGTGTGAAGGCGAGCCCCGCGTGCATGCAGTGAACCCCCGCGCGTGTGGAGGCAAACTCCGCGTACATGGAGTCGAACTTCTATACCGAGCGAGGCGTTGAAGAAAGGGGCGCGGTCTCGCGTGCCCGCGCAGATGCAAAGGCAGTGGCGGGAAAGATCGCGCCGGTACGAAGCCGGGGATTGAAGGAAAGCGTGCGAGAGATTGCGCCGCTCGGTGGTGGCGAGCGCGCGCCGCTGCGGCCTGAGCACGAACCGGCGCAATGCGGTACAATGAACTCGATATTCGGCCATGTGCAAGCAAGAGTACGATCATGCGTTTCCCCCAGAGCGACAAACTCGGTCTGACGTGCGTCTTCGAGGGCCTTGTGCCCGGCCAGCTTCACCCCGACGGCCGGCGCTACCTGCCGCTGATTGTGCTGCGGCCGGCCGGCGCGCCCGCGCCGATCGGCGTGGTCGACCGGCACCACCGCGTCGACCCGGCGCTGGAGGGGCGCGAAGGCGTGGCCAAGCTGGTGTTTCTGCTGAGCAGCGTACGGCTGCAAGAGGGCCGGCCGCGCCAGGGCCTGGCGGCCGAGGAGGGCCTAGCGCCTGGGCGCGCCAGTACCGTGCCGACGGCGTATGGCCGCGTGCTGGCGGTGCCGGCCTGGGAGGCCGAGCGCGAGCACCTGCCGTACGAGGCGCTGTACACCGAGCTGCTGCTCGACATTGGCGTGGGCGTGATCGGTGTGCGCACCAGCGTCACCGCCGCGAGCCTCGCCGAGACGATCGGTAAGTCGCAGCTTGAGCCGGGCGACTGGATCGAGGTGCGCCGATCGCGCATCGACATCTTGAGCTTCGCGACATGAGGATCTAGCCACGACGTACGATCTGCTGGCCCCCCCTTTGCTGGCGCTGCTGCTGTGCTTCTTTCTGGGCTACGCGCCCGCGCGGCTGCTTTTGCCGGCCGCCCCGTGGGCCGAGCGCGCCCTGCTCATGCCACACCTGGGCCTCTCGCTGTTGCTGTGCGTCACCGCCGCGCTCACCACCACCACCGCGCTCGCGCCAACGCGCGTGGCGGCGGGCCTCGCGCTGCTGGCCCTGCCGCTGAACGCGTGGGCTGCGCTGCGCCCCAGCACAAAGAAGCGAGCCCTGCGCTGCGCGAATGCGGCTTCGCCGCGCCGCGCCTTTGTTCGCGAAGCCGCGCCGCTGGCGGCCTGGGCGCTGGCGGGCGTGGCGTTCTGGCTGGCGGTGCTGCCGCCGCTGCGCTGGGGGCTGGCGCTGCCGATCGGCAGCAACTGGGATGCCGCCGAGTTCTACGTGCCGCTCGGGCGGGTGCTCCAGCTCGCATCGCAGCGCGACCTGGCGCTGCTGCCGCGCAACCCGCTGGTGGCGATCGTCACCACGCCGCCGGTTTCGGGCCGCATCCACGCGTTCTCGTACCTCCACGCGGCGGCCAGCGGCCTGGCCGGGGCCGACCCGGCGCGCAGCTACGCCGGCATGATGGCGCTGCTGCTTGCGCTGATACCGCCAGCGGCGTACGCGCTGGGCCGGGCGGTGGGGATGGCGCGGCCGG
>CALLYN010001091.1 GCA_937858455.1 uncultured Kouleothrix sp. | reverse complement strand
GCCCGCCGCGCCCCGATCGAACAAGACCAGCAATATGGCAGCGCCGGCGATCCCCTCACCATCACGCCGCAGGCGGGCTATCCGCCGCAAGCCGGTTACGCGCCGCAGCCGCGCCCCGATGACGGCTACATCTATCCCGCCGACGGCAGTTCCAACCAGCAGCTCTATCCTTCGCCGCGGCGCGCGCAGGTCTATCCGCCACAGCAGCAATACTATTACGACCGCGGCGGCCATGCCCCGGCACCGCAGGGCTACTATGAGCCGCGCCCCTATTACCAGCAGCAGCGCGGCTACTCCACCTATCAGGATTGAGCGTCGCTCTCCCCCTCTCCCCGCAAACGGGACGAGGCGAAGAGCCGAGCGACTACTGCTCGCCGTCGCGTAGGCGACGCCACAACGCACCGACGATGTTGGAGTAATCGTCGGTCCAGACCCGCTGGTGGTCTTCCGCCTCGGTCAGCGTCCACTTGTCGGACGAGGCGAGCTTGCCGACGTCGGCCTCCTCGCGCGCGGAAACCACGACCGTGGTCGAGAAGATGTATTCGGCATCGCGGCCGGTGTCTTCGCTGTAGACCCAGCTCTTGAGATCGTTGGCGTCGGCGATGCCGACCACCACGCTCTCGAGCTCGAGATGCCGGTTGGAGACGTGCATCACGACGGCGCCATGCGGCGCCAGCTTGTCCTTATAGATCTCCATCGCCTCTTCCGTCGCCAGATGGATCGGGATCGCATCGGATGAATAGGCGTCAACGATGATCACGTCGTAGGCGCCGCTCGGCTCCCTGGCAAAGGTCAGCCGCGCGTCGCCGATGACGGGCTTGAGGTTTGGTTCGCATTTCTGGATATAGGTGAAGTATTTCGGGTCGCGGGCGCTGTCGACCATGGTCTGGTCGATCTCGAAAAACTTCCAGTCCTCGCCCGGCTCCGAAGCGCAGGTCAGCGAGCCCGAGCCGAGCCCGATCACCGCCACCTTGAGCGGGGCACCCTTGCGCTCGCGGATCGCAGCGATGGCCTGACCGATGCCGCCGTCCTTGTGGTAATAGGTGATCGGCTCCGGCCGGCCCGTCACAGGGGAGCCGTCGTCGTTCCTGAATTTTTCCGCGCCGTGAATGGTCGTACCGTGCATCAGCACGTGGTACTGACCGTTCGGCGTTACCACGATCTTGTGCACGCCGAAGAAGCTGCGCACCGTCTCCACCCGCCCATCGTCGCTTGGATAGGCGCGCAGCAACACGAGCGCGACCGCTACGGTGGCAAAGATCTTCCAGCGGTTGCCGTTGAGCGCCACCGCCAGCAGCGCCGCAAGCGCGCCGACGCTGCCGATCATCCAGTTGCGGTTGTCCTCGAGGAAAGAAAAGATCTTGCCGGAATAATAGGTCGGCAGGATCAGCGCGACGGCGATGGCCGCAAGCAGTGGCCAGTACCATTGGGTAAACCGCGGCAGGCGCTCCCTGCCGGGCGGCCGGCACAGCGCGGCCAGCGACAGCAGGATCGGGTACTCCGCGATCCATGAGAAGATGTAGGGCGCCACCAGCCCGGCAAACAATCCGCCAACCATGCCGCCGAAAGTCATGTCGGGAATCGTGCCGGCCACAATCGAATTGCCCGCGATCTGCGGCAGCCAGCCGCGCGGCGGCAATCGTCCGGCGAAGTGATTGCTCAGGTTGACGGTGTATTCCGGGAAAAGTTGCAAAGCCACCGCGCCATTCAGAGATTGGAGCAGGTCGCCAATGGTGGTCCGAAAATCAGCTTCCGATTGCGTCTCCTCCGGATCGAGGTTGAACAGGCGCGTGACATTGGTGGGCCGATTGCGGATGAACCCCGAGGCATTCATATACAGGGTGACGCCATCACTGAACGCCTGCCGGGCCGCGTTCAAATCATTGGTCGTGGCGAACGTGAACAGGTTGGGGCGCTGGCGGAGAAACTCCTCGGCGGTTTGACTGCCGGCTTCGACGATGCTCCGAAGCGTCGCCAACTGTTCGTCCACATTCCAGGAATGAATCGTGTATGCCGCGTATTGCGCACCTTTCAAAACCGCGCGCATCAGCGCAATGTCACCATAGTCCAACGTCACGGCGAGGGCCGCAGTTTCATTGCTGGTCAGGTTGAGAACGAAGTTTTTATCCGTGACCACCGCCAGGTTGGCGTCGGCGGCAATGATTTCCGGCAGGACGTTGGTGCGCAGGAATGCGGTCAGTTCCGCGCCCGACAGGTTCGTCGGCGCGAGTGGAATCCCGTGGATGTCCCGCGGGAAGTCCGCCGTCCAGTTGTATAGATCGCGGCCCGTGGTTGCGAGCCCCAAACGATCCAAAAATGCCGCCGCCGCGGGACGGTTCTGTAATGTGAGCAAGCGGGTGGCGGCACGAAAAACGTTGCCGGTCGCGTGATTGGGCGAGGCGGCCACCGCCAGCGCAAAACGGGCGTCCGCATTGGTCAGATCGTGCGCCGCCAGAAAGGCCCGGCCCTGGCTGATGTACGTCTCCGCCGTCTGGGCCGGCGCTCCACGGAGAAACAACAAAAGCATGGTGAAGATGATAACAATGGTTTTCATGGGTTTCCTTTCGGGTTTGATTGGGACGGAGAAGTAAATCGGACGTGTTCGCGAATCACACCGGCGGCGGTATCACAAACCATCTCCCCGGCTTGCGGTCCCGCGACGGAAAGAATGGCCCGTTGGAAAAACAGCTCCGCACCATTCGACTGTCGTAGCACTCCGGGGCCGAGACTCCAAGTCGTTCCACTCATGACACGGACGGTTCGGGCGGTCAGCAGGGCTCCATCCTGTCCAGCCAGACGCAACGAGAATCTGCGAATCTGCAGCGCTCCTTTGGGATTCACCTGCTTGCCGAGCAGATACGGCGCATTCGTGATCGCTGTGAAGATTCGGCTTGGATCATGCAACTCCAGATCCAGTCCGTCCACCATGACCAAAGGCAGAACCCCGATCCGGAAAAAACCACGCGTCTGATAATCGCCATAAACCCGATCGGACCGGACCGTCATCAACGGATTTGTTTCACCCGATGCATAATGAACCGCCGTAGCTTTTGAGACCTTTGTCCCTGCGCCTACCCAGTTCAACTGCGCCAGGCCCGCCGTCGCAACAAACACTCCTATCGCCAGCAGAACACCAGACCGGCAACCAGACGAGTTGTGATTAGCTGGGAATGGCTTCATGGGGTTTTCCGCCCGTTGAGTCCGGCGTCCATGCGAGCAGTTGGGTTTCGGCGTGCGGGGCAGTGAAGCGCATGTCAGCCGCGCTTTTGTATGTCAGTGGGGACAGTGAAGGCTTCGGTTCATGGCCTGAGGCCCCAAAGATCCCCGAGGATATCCAATTGAGAGAGGACATAGTTGCGCGAGCGATCCTGAAACTCACTGGCGCGATGGATCGAAGTATTCCAAAGCCTTCCATTTGCACAATTCCTAAATTCGGCCTTTACAGCCTAAAAGGCCGACCAAGAAGACTCCTCAAAATTGCTCATCCGACGGCGCGGGCATCCTATGATGACCATTGCGGACAAGACGCTGATTGACGGCGCGAAAACTCCGGGCAATCTGGAATCGTTGTGAGCCTCAGCCCGCTCAAGTTCAGCTTCGGCATTTCAGTGCTGGCGCATGGCCTCGTTCTGCCATGAGTCCGCCGGCTCTCCGCAGCGCGCCTGGGAGCACGCGCAGCGGGCGCTCGCAGTGGGACAGAACATGGACACGACGACGCGCGCGACCTCCACGCTGCCGGCGCGGCCACCACCGCGCGGGCCAGCGCGTCGGGCCGGCGGTTTGGGCCGAGCGGCAGCGCGTTAAGCTGCATGGCGCGCGGCAGATCCTGGTTGAGCTGGGCGATGCTGGCCCACGCCGACTGCACCACGAGGTCGTCGGGCGCAAGGATGAGCGCGGTGGCGGATGGCTCGGCCAGCAGTGTGGCGTAGAGCAGCAGGTACGCGGTGAGCGCGACATCGGCGTTGGCTGCGCGCAGGGCCACCGGCTCGCCGCGGCGCAGCGCCGTGAGCGCGTGGGCCTGATGTGGCCGGAACGGCTCGCCGGTGAGCGCAACCCAGGCCTGAGCCAGCTCGGCGTCGATTGGCAGGTGCGCGATCCGCTCGCCGTTCGTGCCCTCAAGCGCCACAAATGCAAGCAGCGGGGTTGCGTCGCCGCGCCCACGCTGCCGGGCAATCGTCTGAAGAATCTCGCTGATGCTCTGCACCGCTCGCCGCCTTCTGAAGATCGCCGCTTATGGCCTGCAAATGCGGCTATTGTAGCACAGGCATGCATGTGCGGCAATCCAAGAGTGGTGATTGCCAGGGCTCGTGCAACGCCTGTAGAACCTACGCAGCTGGCGCGCTCGGCCTTCGGCTTCGGCTGTAAAACCACCGGAATAGCGCATTGCTGTACGTTTCTATGTGGATAAATCTTTTTTCATCTAGGCGCGCCGATTTTTTGGCGCGAGGCAACCGATTTATCGCATTGCGATGGGTTAAAACGCGGTTGACAAGGCCAGGCGCGCGCGAAAGAAAGCCTTGACATACTAAGTATGATAGAGGGGAAGTTATACGAATGTTAATAGAGCTACGCCGGCACATGCCGGGCATCGACGGCCCCTCTGAACCGATCAAGAGGCGGCTGGTTTTGCATTGTCTCGCGTGCCGCGTAACGAAAGGAGGCCACCGCTATAACAATAGCGAGCCGGCGTTGCAACGTTTCAGCATGCGTCTCACATTACTCCTCGAACCCGCCCGCCCATCCTAGCAAGCCAGAGCACCCGGAACTTCGCTCGACGCAGAGAAGAGAACCTCAACCTAGCCAGTGCGACAAGCCGTGCACGTTTGCCGCAGCCTGCCCTCGCCCGGCCCTGCCGCGCGGCGCCCATGGCTGTAGCGCGTTCAATGCTTCGCGCACGTGTCGCCGCGGCTACGGCCGCCTTCGGCATGTTGATCATGTTCGAAACGTAGGAGGGAGCTTCTGGTATGACAATAGCCAAACACCGGCTTGCGCACAGGCTGCTGAGCCTGGCGCTGCTGCTCAGCGCGATGCTGGCGTTCCAGCCGGCCGCGCTCGCGCACTACCCAAGCGCCGCGTCGTCGCCGGCCGCCCGGCCCGACCCGCGCACGAAGATTCATCCAAACCTCCTCAACGATATCGCTAGCGCCAACCGCGCGGCGCAGACCAACCGCACCGCGCCTAGCCAGATCGGGTTTGTCGCGCGGATCAAGGCCGGCACCAGCCTGAGCGCCTACACCAGCCGCTGGTTCGCGCGCCCATTTGTCGACCCGACCGGCGGCACGGTGGCGTATGGCCTGGCCTCGCCCGCCGGCATCCTCAAGCTCGCCGCGCTCGACGGCGTGCTGTACCTGCAGCGCCCCGAGTCGCTGATCCAGCGCCCCGTGCCGCCCGACCCCGAGGCGCCGTCGCTGAACCGGGCGCTCAAGCTCAAGCCGGCGATCAACAAGCAGCCGAGCATCGGCCCGGCGCCCGATGGCTGGTACGACACCGGCCGCGCCATCCATGGCTCGAAGCAGGCCTGGGATAAAGGCTACACCGGCGCCGGCGTGCGCCTGATGGTCGACGACTCGGGCGCCGACTACTGCCACCCCGACCTGTACGGCACATGGGCGTATATCAACGATAAGAGCTCGCCCTACAACGGCCTGCCCGAGATGTTCGACTCGATCTCGTCGTTCTACGCTGCGGCCGACTTCTACCTCGGCACGTCGTTTGTGGCCGACGGCCAGGCCGATTTCGTCGATACCTCGACCAAGGTAAGCGGCAGCAGCGCGGCATACCAGCCGCTCGGCGCGGAGGCCGCGCACACCTACAAGCTGCCGCCCGGCAGCAAGAGCGGCGTGTACCATATCGGCTCGCACCCCGACGTCGCCCTCTCGACCGACGCCAGCCTGCTCAGCGGCGCGTTCGGCGATGGCAGCGCCGTCGATGGCGAGCGCGCGGCGGTGCTGGTTGTCGACTCGAAGCAAGCCGGCGTCTACGATCGCGTGTATGTCGACCTGAACTACAACTTCGACTTCACCGACGACAAGCCGGCCACGCTCGACCGGCGCTTCCGCCGCCACGAAGCCGCCTGCCTCGACTATAACAACGACGGCCTGAACGACGTCTCGGGCGGCCTGGTGTACTTCATCTCCGACGGCGCCACCGCCGTGCCGACGCTCGACTGGTACTGGGGCGTGCCGGGCAATGCCTACGGCCCGGGCGACCTGGTGGCGTTCCACGTGATGGACTTCCTCGGCGCTGGCGGCGACCACGGCATGGGCTGCACCTCGGTGGCGGTGGGCCAGGGTCGCGTGCGCGGCTCGATCTACTACACCGACGGCCCGCCGCAGGCCAAGGGCAAGGGCCTTGTGCTTGGCCCCGGCAAAGATGTGGAGACGGTGCAGAATGGCGACACCTACGCGACGCCGTATGTCGAGGATGCCTACATCTACGCCGGCCTGGGCTACGATGGCGAGCCTGGCACCGGCGACGATGTGCAGATCGTCAGCGACTCGTGGGGCTACAGCGGCACCGACAACGACGGCTGGGATGGCACGTCGCGGCTGATCGACCTGATCAACCGCGTGATCGCGCCGAACACCACCATCCTGCGCTCCACCGGCAATGGCGCGGCCGGCTACGGCACGATCACGCCGCCCTCGGGCCCGAACGTGATCAGCGTCGGCGCCTCGACGCTCTACGACGACATCGGCGCGTTTGAGCCGATCGCCTCGGCCAAGCAGATCGTCGGCGGCGACGCGATGTCGTGGTCGAACCGCGGCCCCGGCGCGAACAACACCAACGGCCCCGACGTGCTCGCCACCGGCGCGTTTGGCGTCGGCTCGATCCCGCTGAACAGCATTCTTGATGGATCGATCGCCACCGCCGACTTTGGCGGCACCTCGATGGCTACCCCGGTGGCGGCAGGCAACCTGGCGCTGATCGTTCAGGCCTGGAAGCAGCGCACCGGCAGCTGGCCGACGTTCGATCAGTCGCGCGCGCTGCTGATGGGCTCGGCCCGCGACTCGAACCACGATGTGTGGTCGCAGGGCGCCGGCCTGGTGAATGCCGACGAGGGTACCGACGTGGCCGGCGGCCGCTCGGGCGCGTACGCCACACCGGCCGAGTGGACGGCGGGCGACTACCGCGGCAAGGAGTACGGCGGGTTCACGAATATCATCAAGCCCGGCGGCTCGGACACCCAGACATTTACGCTGTGGAACCCGAGCAACAAGCCGATCAAGATCGACCTCGACGCGCGCTGGTTCAAGCAGATCGGCACCAAGGACTACTCATTCCGCTCGCTCGACGCGTCGCTCGACCACGGCGACTTCGTCAACCCCGACTACGTGCGGCGGATCGACCAGGACATCCCGGCCGGCACCGACCTGCTGCAGGTGCGCGAGGCGTACCCCTACAGCGAGTTCAACCCCAGCGGCAGCCTCGGCGGGGGCGCGGTGTTCAACAACTGGCGCATCCACCTGCTGAACTGGACCGACCTGAACAAGGATGGCAAGTTCTGGAACGACGCCAACAGCAACGGCAAGGTCGACCTGACCTACGACGACCAGGGCAATCTCACCGGCTCGGAGATGGAGCCCGAGGAGTTCGTGCGCTTTAGCTACGGCTACAACACCGGCCCAACCCAGCAGGCGCGCGTCGGCAGCCCGCTCAAGCGCAAGGCCGACGGTATCCTGCTCTCGTTCCGCCACTCGTCGCGGCCCGCCAGCGTGCCGAATACCGACCTGAAGGTCGAGGCGTCGTTCTGGAAGCAGGTGAGCTGGCCGTGGGCGTCGTTCGGCAAGCGCAGCCTCACCATCCCGGCGCGCGGCAAGGCGACGTTCGATGCCACGATCAGCATCCCCGCGAACACGCCCTACGGCATGTACGAGGGCTCGATCGCCGCTAGCTA
Organism: uncultured Kouleothrix sp.; assembly: GCA_937858455.1. Classification (GTDB taxonomy): domain Bacteria; phylum Chloroflexota; class Chloroflexia; order Chloroflexales; family Roseiflexaceae; genus Kouleothrix. The sequence continues at coordinate 1,303 of CALLYN010001091.1, read as the reverse complement.
CAAGGGCCACAAGGGCGACGAAGAGGTGCTGATCCCGGTGACGGTGGCCGTGGCCGCGCAGGGCACGAGCTTCAACATCGGCGGCGCGCAGTCGGCGGTTGGGCCGCAGCTGTACGATAACAGCGCGCTGTTCGGCTATACCGACTACACCTGGCGCGCCGAGTCGGGCGACTGGCGCTTCTTCTGGACGGACGTGCAGAGCAGCGATCTGCCGGCCTCGGGTAGCTCGTACCTGCTGGTGAACAACAGCTGGGCCGGCGCGAAATCCGATATCGACACGATCGTGCTTGGGCCGACGCCCGATTGCTACAGCAATGGCTTTGGCTGCACCTCGCCGTTCTCGAGCTTCCCCGGCGCGCCCGACTTCTACGGGCCGTACACGCTCGCGCCGGTGGGCAACAGCACGAATACCTACGTCGGCAGCGGTCGCTGGGCCTACCAGACATCGTCGGGCGGGCCGAACGACCTGATCGCCGCGCCGGCCCAGGAGGGTCTGCACGGCATTCTGCTGCACCAGGTGCGCGTCGACGGCAGCCAGCTCGACGAGCCGTTCGCGGCTCAGGTGGGCCTGGCCAACCTCAACCCGGCCGCAGTCGACGGCGGTGCGGGCACGGGCTCGGCGACGGTTACGCTCAAGAGCGAGCTGGCGCTCAACAACTTCGTGGCCGATGGCTTCGGCCTGAGCCAGCCGGCAACCACCAGCGAGACGGCGAAGCAGGACGACCCGAACGACTACACCACCGCTTCGTTCGTCAAGAAGATCAGCATCAGCCACGGCGCCGAGCTAAATGTCAGCACCACCAGCGATGTCGCCGGGCTGGATATCGACCTGTTCGTGCTCGACGCGGACGGCAATCTGGTGGCGGGCTCCACCTCCTCGACGCCTGACGAAGCCGTGTCGATCCCCTTCCCCGCCGACGGCGAGTACACCATTCTGGTGCACGGCTACAATGTGCCGGGTGGTACGGCGCCGTTCGACCTGACGGTCGACGCGGTGCAGGGTAGCGACGTGACTGTGAGCGGCCTGCCCAGCGCCATCCCGGCGGGCGGCTCAGCCGAGATCACGGTGAGCTGGAACGCGGCCGGCAAGCCGGCTGGTACCTACAATGGTCTGGTATTGATGGGCCCGTCTAACGCGCCGGGGCTGTTCCGCGTGCCGGTGACGGTGACGGTGCCATAGGGCGTTGGCCTGACCTTCACTCCCGGCGCGGCCGAAGCCAGAGCAGCTTCGGCCGCGCCGGGCTTTCTTTTTAATACCAACTCCGTTTGATTACTTGTGTTTTCTTGTGCGGCGCCCGGCTTT
>CALLYN010001090.1 GCA_937858455.1 uncultured Kouleothrix sp. | reverse complement strand
CTGCTCGCCGCGCAGGCGCAGCGCCGCCCGGCTGGTCACGATCGCCTTGACCTGCGGCGCGGCCGCCAGCAGCTCGGCCAGCAGCGGCGCGGCCGCCAGCACCTGCTCGAAGTTATCGAGCAGCAGCAGCGCGTGCCGATCGCGCAGGAACTGCTTCAGCTTCAGCAGCTCGGCCGACGGCAGCCCGTGCGGGTGGAGATTGAGCGCCTGGGCTATGGCCGCGCCGACGCGCGCGGCATCGCGGATCGGCGCGAGGTCGACAAACCACACGCCGTCGAGAAAGGCCTCGCGCAGCTCGGCCGCCGCCTGGAGCGCCAGGCGCGTCTTGCCGACGCCGCCAGGGCCGGTGAGGGTCAGCAGGCGCGTGTTGGGCAGGCGCAGCCGCGCGACCACCGCAGCCAGGTCGTGCTCGCGGCCAATCAGGCTGGTGAGCGGCGTTGGCAGATTAGAGGAAGCGGGCGCGGCAGCTGGCACAGGCTGCGAGTCCAGCGGCAGCGTGTCGGCGGAGTGCTCGGCGCGCGCGGCCTGCACAAACGCGGCGTGCTCGTCGGGGGCGAGCGCGAGCGCATCGGCCAGCTTCTCGGCGAGCTGGCGCGATGGCCGGCGCGTATCGGCCTCGAGCTTGCGGATCAGATCGAGCGAGCAGAACACCTGCGCCGCCAGCGCGGCCTGGGTCAGATCTAGCGCCTTGCGGCGGCGCCGCAGCCAGTAGCCAAACGAGAAGGTGCGTTCCATGGCGCCCTCCTGGGCTCGGCGAGCGAACAGCCTGATTCTAACACCAGCGCGTTGGCTTGTCGAGCCCTGTGGCGATCTGGCGGTATACTGGGGCTGCGCGCCGCAGGAGGCGTAGCTTCCGAAGAACAGGGGTAAAGGAGAGTGACCATGAGCAACCACAATGCACGCGGAACATTTGAGGTACGGCTGACGCCGCAGCCGCTGGCCGACGGCGGCGCCGACGCCAGCCTGGGCCGGCTGGCGATCGACAAGCAGTTTCACGGCGAGCTGCTGGGCGGCAGCAAGGGCGAGATGCTGAGCGCCGGCACGGCGGTGGCAGGCTCGGCCGGCTATGTGGCGATCGAGCGCTTCAGCGGCGTGCTGGCCGGCCGCAGCGGCAGCTTTGTGCTGCAGCACAGCGGCACCATGGTGCGCGGCGCTGGCGCGCTCACTATCAGCGTCGTGCCCGACTCGGGCACCGGCGAGCTGGAGGGCCTGGCGGGCGCCATGACGATCGCGGTGATCGACGGCGCGCACACCTACGAGTTCGCGTACACCCTGCCCGACCGCTAGGCGCGGCGGCGAATGTCGTGCAGGTGATCGGCGCACGGCGCCATTCGATAGCGCCACGGCAGCGAGCGGCTAGTATAGCGCCAGTGGCGCTCATCGTTTGCTCATCAAAACCAATCGTAGTATGATAGCGGGTGCCGAAGCGCACAAACCACTAGAAAGAGGTCGCGATGGCTGTGAAGACGCAGCTCGCGCAGGCCGCCAAGCTGCTGCTTGGGCTGTGGATGGCCGGTGTGATCGCCGCAATGTTCTTGCTTGTGCCGCAGTATATCGGCCTGGGTGAGGCAGGGCGGATCATCATTATGCACGTTCCGACGGCGTGGGTTACCTCGCTGGCGTTTGGCGTATCGGGCATCTACAGCGCGCTGTACCTGTGGCGCCGCCGCCCCGAGCACGACGCCGGTGCAGTCGCCGCAGCCGAGGTTGGGTTTGTCTTCTGTATCCTGGCCACGATCACCGGCGCGATCTTCGCCCAGATCGTCTGGGGCGTGTTCTGGAACTGGGATCCGCGCGAGACCTCGATCCTGGTGCTGCTGCTGATCT
>CALLYN010001089.1 GCA_937858455.1 uncultured Kouleothrix sp. | reverse complement strand
CAGCGGCGGAGTGGCGCCGACGGCGGAGCGAGCCGGCAAGCCTTTCGCCGTGCCGGCCAGCGCCTCGGTTGGCGCCGGCCGCGCCGTCGGCTCGATAGACTGCCCGGCCTGGCCGCACCCGCCAAGCACCAGCACGAGAAGGATCACAATTCGCCGCATCAAGCTGCCTTTCAATGCCACGATTTACGGCGACTGCGTAACCCGTGCCAATGCCAATTCGGAACAGCGTGAAAGTACCACAGCCGTCGCCATCGCGCAAACCCTGCGCCCAAGGAACGCTTTACACCCCACCGCACATATGCACAGCCCTTGCCAAATTACAGCTTTTGCAGATGCTAAATAGAGGATTTGTGTGCGTTGAAATTGTGTTAAGGCGTGCTATACTCGAATCGAGCTTCCAGCCCGGCTGAAACCTACGCCCCTACCCGCCACGCGAGCGGCTGCCACCCGTGGCGGGCCGATACGGCCGGTTCGGCGGGCCGGTAGTACTGAAACCGCACTACGCAGCGCAAGTGCACACAAGAGGTAGCATATGGCCACCCTGACCTTTATTGCCGGCATGGAGCGCTTCAACGCGCACGTATGGGACGAGGTGGCCCAGGCGCTGCGCGCCGGCGGCGTGGGCGCCCGGCTGCTGCGCTTCAACGACGACCACGTCGAGCGGCGCGACCCGGCGCTGGCTCAGGCGATCGGCGAATCGGACGTGGTGTTTGTCACGCTGATCAACATGCGCAGCCAGGCCGACTGGCTGGCCGAGCAGATCGGCCAGGCCAGCCCGCGCGCGGTGTTCGCGTTCGAGAGCATGCCCGAGGTGATGGCGCTCAACCGCGTCGGCGAGTACCGCGTGCAGGGCGGCAAGGGCAGCCTGCCCAAGCCCATGCAGCTGATCCTGCGCCTGCTGACGCAGGGCCGCGAGGAAGACACGCTCTACGCCTACACCAAGCTCACCAAGATCACCGCCAAGCTGCTGCCGCTCATGCCTGCCAAGTTGCACGACTTCCGCACCTGGCTGTCGGTGAATATCTACTGGAACCAGCCCGACGCGGCGAATATCACCCAGATGATCCGCCTGATCCTGCGCGATTGCCTGGGCCAGAAGCTCGACGTGGCGCCGCCGCGGCTGATCCCCATGATGGGCTGCTTCCACCCCGACAGCGCCGAGCTGTTCGATGGCCCCGAGGCATACCTCAAGTGGCAGGCGAAACGGCGCAAGAGCGCGGCTCCGCGAGCCAAGAGCCAGCAGCCAAGCGCCAGGCTCAAGCACAGCGGTTCGGATTCCTCGGCTCTTGGTTTGCCAACCGTCGCCCTGCTGGCGTTCCGCAAGCACGTGGTGCAGCAGCAGCGCTACCTGGGCGAGCTGGTGCATACGCTCGAGGCGCAGGGGCTGGCGGTGCTGCCGATCTTTGTCAGCGGCATCGAGGCCCACGTGGCCGTGCGCGAGTGGATCGCGCGCCAGCCGGTCGACCTGATCCTCAGCACCATGGGCTTCCCGCTGGTGGGCGGGCCGGCCGGCTCGACCAAGCCCGGCCACTATCAGCAGAAAGCCAGCGACATGCTCGCCGGCATCGACGTGCCGTATATGGTCGCGCAGCCGCTGCAGATGCAGACCGAGCAGCAGTGGCACGAGCAGGGCGTGGCGCCCATGCAGGCCGTGATCATGTACGACCTGCCCGAGATGGACGGCAGCATCGCGCCGGTGGCGCTTGGCGCCATCCGCGACCAGCTGATCGTCGCCACGCCCGACCGGCTCGAGCGCACTGCGCGCCAGGCCGCCGGCTGGGTGCGCCTGCGCCATACGCCGCCGGCCGAGAAGAAGCTCGCCGTGGTGCTGTACAACTACCCGCCCGGCCTCGGCAAGCTCGGCACCGCCGCGCTGCTGGACGTGCCCGCCTCGCTGCTGGCGCTGCTGCGGCGCCTGCGCGCCGAGGGCTACAGCGTCGGCGAGCTGC
>CALLYN010001088.1 GCA_937858455.1 uncultured Kouleothrix sp. | reverse complement strand
CCGAGGCTGGCACGGCTGCATTTCTTCTGCCGTCGGTGAGGGCGTGTGAAGCAGGCATTGCACGAAGGGAATCAGCGGCTGCACGAAGCGAGCACGTGCCGCGCAAAAGGAATCAGCGGCTGCACGAAGCGAGCACGCGCTGCGCGAAGGGAGTCAGCGGCTGCACGAAGCGAGCACGCGCTGCACGAAGCGAGCACGCGCTGCACGAAACGAGCACGCGCAGCACGAAGGGAATCAGCGGCTACACGAAGCGAGCACGCGCAGCACGAAGGGAGTCAGCGGCTGCACGAAGCGAGCACGCGCTGCGCGAAGGGAGTCAGCGGCTGCGCGAAGGGAATCAGCCGTTGCACGAAGCCTGCTTCGGCGGCGGCACGCTACTGGCGCTGCCCTGGCAGCCAGCCTGCCTCGCAATCAAGGCATGCATCGGCGGCAGGCTCAGCGGCCGTGGGCCACGGTTTCCCCGAGCGCGCCTTCTTTGTGTCTTTGATGTTGGCGGGTTTCCAGGGCGAGAGCCAATCCATGTCAAATCGCCACAAAGACACAAAGACGCAAAGGATATGCGGCTGCAGCGCGCCTTCGAGACTTTGTGTCTTTGTGGCAAACGTCTATGGTCACCGTATTTGAAAGGTATCGCGGCTAGCTGTACTGTGGCAGCCAGTCGCCATGCGCGGCGATTAGGTCGTCGACAAGCGACCAGATCTGGTCGAGATCCAGCTCGGCGCCGGTGTGCGGATCGAGCATGGCCGCGTGGTAGATATGCTCGCGCTTGCGCGTCAGCGCTGCCTCGACGGTGAGCGCCTGCACGTTGACGTTTGTCTGCATCAGCGCGGCCAGCTGCGGCGGCAGCGCGCCGATCTTGGTCGGCTGGAGGCCGCTTTTGTCGACGAGCACCGGCACCTCGACGCAGCAGCCCTGTGGCAGGTTGTCGATCAGGCCGTGGTTCGGCACATTGCCGTAGATTACGCGCGGCGTGCCCGTCTCGATCGAGTGAATGATCAGCGAGCCGTACTCGGGGCTGCGCCGCACTTCGATCGGCTCGTCGCTCTCGTACAGCGCCTTCATGGCGTGCCAGCCGGCGATCTGGTTTTCGCAGCGCGTAATGTACTCGTCGAGCGGGATGTTGAAGCGCTCGATCAGGTCGGGGCGGTCGCGCTTGATGAACCAGGGCGTGTATTCGCTGAAGTGCTCGCTCGACTCGGTGACGAAGTACCCCAGGCGCTTGAACATCTCGTAGCGCACGCGGTTGTGCCCCGGCACGCGGTTTTCGTCGATCACCTGGCGGATGCGCGGGTACAGGCTCGCGCCGTTGTGCTCGAAGCGCAGGTAGAACGCCACGTGGTTGATGCCGGCGCAGACATAGTTGATCTCTTCAAACGGCACGCCGATGTCGTGCGCAAGCTCGTGCGCGGTGTGCTGCACGCTGTGGCACAGGCCCACTGTCTTGATCGAGCTGGCGCGGCTGATCGCCCAGCAGTTCATAGCCATGGGGTTGACATATTGGAGGAACGTGACGTTCGGGCACAGCTCTTCCATGTCGCGGCACATGTCGAGCAGCACCGGTATGGTACGCAGCCCGCGCATCACCCCGCCGATGCCAAGCGTGTCGGCGATCGTCTGGCGCAGGCCATACTTCTTGGGGATCTCGAAATCGACCACGGTGCCGGGCTTGTAGCCGGCCACCTGGATCATGCAGATCGCGTAGTCGGCGCCATCGAGCGCGCGGCGGCGGTCGGTGGTGGCCTCGATCGTGGGGTTGGCGCCAAGCGTGGCGGCGAGCTTGCGCGCAACGATCTCGGAGGTGCGCAGGCGCTCGGCGTCGATGTCGAACAGGCTGATCGTCGAGTTCGCCAGCTCGGGGAAGCCGAGGATGTCGCCGATCAGGTTTTTCGCGAACACGGTGCTGCCAGCGCCGATAAACGTTATTTTCGCCATGGTGAAGCCTTTCTTCAAGAGAGCGGCACTTGTCGGTGTATGCTGCTCAGTTCTGGTCGCGCGATCAGTTCTTTGTCTGGAACGTTGCACCGTGTTTCGTTGCCATGGTGAGCGAAGCTTTGCTTCCTCAATGATGCAGCGCGGAGATGCTTCACTTCGTTCAGCATGACATGGATGTTCGATGGCCTTGGAAATACGCGACACCGGCTGACAGTGTACTCGCGCCTTTACACTCTGCGAATGCGCCGCACGGTGCTGCCGAAGTCGCTCAGCTCGATCCGCAGGCCGGCGTGCATCCAGGCGCTGCCCGAGCGCGCGCCGTCGAAGCCTTCCACCTCGTAGCGCGCGCTTGGGTCGAGCCCGCGCAGGTAGAGCGGCGGCAGCAGCGCTGGCGGCGGCAGGTGTGTGCGAAACGCGAACAGCACGCCCTCGGCGCGGTCTTTGCCGACGTATTGTACCGCCGAGAAGCCGTGGGCCTGCGGCGACCGCAGCCGGAACTGGTCGCCAAACTGCACAAGGTGGCGGATGGTTTTGTAGTGCGCGATATGCCGCGCGGCCTCGGCGCGCTGCGCCTCGCTCCAGCGCCCGAGGTGCCCGCCCACGCCCAGCACGCCGCACATGCTCACGTGGAAGCGAAACTCCAGCGGCAGGTAGCCCGCGCCCATGTCGGTGACCCACGCCTCCATGGTGTTGGCCGGGAACACCTGCGAGAAGCCCTCCTGGATGCCCAGGCGCGCGGTCGGCTCGGTGTTGTCGCTCACCCAGATCTGGTCGGCCAGGCGCAGCATTCCCAGGTCGGCGCGGCCGCCGCCGCCCGAGCAGCTCTGCCAGATCACGTGCGGGTGGCGCTCGCGCAGCGTGCCCCAGATGCGGTACAGGCCCTGAACGTAGCGCACCCACAGCTCGCGCGGGTCGCCAGGCGCGCCGGGCCAGCCAGGCTCGCTGACATTGCGGTTCATGTCCCACTTGATGAACGTGATGTTGTGCTCGGCCAGCAGCCGGTCGAGATGGTCGATCAGGTAGTCTTGTACGTCGCGGCGCGCGATGTTCAGGATCAACTGGTTGCGCGCCTCGGTGCGCTGGCGGGTGGGGAAGTGGATGGCCCACTCGGGGTGCGCGCGGTACAGGTCGCTGTCGGGATTGACCATCTCGGGCTCGATCCACAGGCCGAAGTCCATGCCCAGCGCGTTGACGCGCTCGATCAACGGCGTGAGGCCATTGGGGAACTTGCGCGCGTCGGGCCACCAATCGCCCAGGCCGGCGTTGTCGTGGTTGCGGCCGTGGAACCAGCCGTCGTCCATTACAAACAGCTCGACGCCCATGGCGGCGGCGCGCTCGGCCAGCGCGGCCTGCGAATGCTCGTCGACATCGAACTCGGTGGCTTCCCACGAGTTATACAGCACCTGGTGAACCGCGCCGCCGTGCGGCAGAAACGTGTCGCGGATCAGGTCGTGCAGCTGGCGGCTGGCCGGCCCGAAGCCGGCGGCGCTGTAGCCGGCGTAGCTGCTGGGCGTGGCGAATGTTTCGCCGCCGCCGAGGCGCCACGCGAAATCCCAGTCGTTCAGGCCAACGCTGACGCGCGTGGATAGAAAGTCGGTCACTTCGGCGCTGATGCGCCAGTTGCCGCTCCAGGCCAGCACGCCAAACCACACTTCGCCGTGCTCCTCGTCAGCGGCGCCGCGGTCGATCGCAAACCAGGGGCTGTGGTGGTGGCTGGTGGTGATCCGCCGGCTGTCGATCGTCTTGACGCCGTGTGCGAGCGTCTCGCGGCGCAGGTGCATCTCGTCGTTGTGGCGGCCTGTCAGGTGCGTCAGGCGGTATGTGTCGCCGGGCGGCAGGTGCCACTGCGCCGACCAGACGCGCTCGAGCGTGACCGGCGCGTCGCCGTCGTTGCGTACGGTGGCCCAGCGCTCGATCAGGTCGTAGCGCTCGTGGGCGCGGTAGTGCAGCGTCACAGCCAGCGGGTAGGCGCTGTCGCGCAGGCGCACGCGCAGCTCGGGCGTATCGCCGGGCAGCACCTCGGCGGCCTCGAAGCGCAGCACCACGTCGCGCACGCCGTCGGCGAACGCCAGCTTGAGGCACGGCTCGGCGAACTTGTGGCCCGCGTGGCCGGGGTACTCTTCGGGGGTGAGCTGGGCCGGGTGGTTGAACGACGCCCAGCCCAGCGGGTCGGGCGCGGCCGGGTAGTCGGCCGGGTCGTTCAGTCGCGCGCCCCAGTAGCGATGCGCCAGCAGGCCGGCCGGGTTCAGGCCTAGCGCGTAGCCGGTGGCGTCTGTCTCGATCACCCAGCCGTGCTCGGTTGCATGGATCGGCATGGAGGAACTCCTGTCTCAGAGATTAGGGCCAGAGCCGCTGCGGGATAATGATCTCGCGCCGAATGCTGATCCGCGCGTCGTTTGGCTCGCCCTGCAGCGCCACGCGCTCGCTGATGTACACAAACCAGAGCCGGGTGATGCGCCAGTACACCACCGGCGCGGTACGAATGCGGCTGCGGGTGTCGACCGGCGGCGTCCAGCCGTCGGCGGCGAGGTTGCGCGTCGCCGTGAAGAACCAGCCATAGGCCGCGCCTGGCGCGTGGTACGAGATCCGCTGCTCGCCGAGGCCGGACGAGCGCACCTGGACATCGCTGGCGCCGGGGGCGATCAGCCGGCTCTGCAGCGAGCGGCCAGCGCCCTGCGCGCCGGCGAAGCCGGCCGCCACCAGCACCAGCCCGATCGCCAGAGCGATCAGCGCGACCAGCCTGCGATTCATACTGCTGTACACCCGGCCCTACGTCCCGAGCACATTCCCAGCCCGCGGCGACACGCGCTGCGCAGGCCGTGCTATTTTACGCGAAAAATCGCGGGTTCAGGAACCACCAGCAGCCCCACGCGTTCACCAGCACGCCCAGCACGATCAGCGCGCGCATGGTAGCGCTGACGCGCGCGCCAGCGGCGAGCGCCAGCAGCACCAGCACCGGCGTCATGAAATCGAGGCTGAAGCGGTAGCCGAACTGCCACCAGCCGGTGTTGTAGTAGGTGAGCAGCGGGACGAGCAGCAGCGCAAGCGCCAGCCACGCGCCGATCGCCAGCGCCGAACGCTGGCGCGCGCGCGCCAGGTAGATCAGCGCCGGCGTGGTGATCAGCAGGCTCATGCCGTCGATTGTCGGCACGATCTGGCGCCTGGCCACATTCCACACCGGCCCGGCCAGCAGCATAGCCCACAGGTTGTGCGGCACGTAGCGCAGATTAAACTGGCCATACAGCAGCAGGTCGGCGGCCAGCTCGCGCGCGACGTTCTGGCGCAGGTAGCCGAAATCGAGCGGGTTGCCGAAGCGCAGCTTGTTGTAGGCCAGCAGCAGCGCGCCGCTCAGGTTCACGCCTTGAAGTTCATTCGTCCTTCGGCTC